>JALYXJ010000084.1 GCA_030947165.1 Gemmatimonadota bacterium | reverse complement strand
GTGCGAGGCCCTCGAGCAGGGCGACGTCGCCGCCGACCAGCATTACGTGCGTCATCAGTGGCTGTGCTCCGTCATGTCGTGTCTCCATCCTGCCTCGCCAACGCACGCACGGCTGCTTCCGTGGCTGCACGTGTACGCGCACCCGTATGCTCGCCCCGCGAAGCTCGACGCGCAATACGTGCATGCGCTACAGAAACTGCACCAGTACCGACGTCACAACCTTCTCCACCAACCAGAGCGCGAAGTATGCCACGATTGGTGTGATGTCGATCACACCCATCGACGGCAGCACGCCCCGTAACGGGCGCAGCATCCACTCGGTCGCGCCCACACTCCACGACACCCAGGGCCGGCGCGCGAGCGACGGGAACCATGATGCGATCACGCGGACGAGCAGCGCGAACTGCAGAAAACCGAAGACCCATCGCACCGCCAACAAGACGAGGCCGGCGCCCCCCAGCGAGGCCGCGGTGACCGCGTCGCGCACGAGCGAGGTGAGCAGGTCCGCTCCGGCGAGCAGCAGCACGCCGCATACGACGTACGCCACCAGAGCCCACCACGGCGTCGTCGACTGATGACCGCCGGCGCGCATCACCTGCCGCTCGATTCCCGCGAGCCTCGGCTCCACGCGGGCGCGCATGAAGCGCGCAACGCCGCTGAATGGATTGATCCGCCGGGTCCGCACCCCCCAGTCGAGCGCGGCGATCGTGACGAGGACACCGCCGCCGGTCAACAGGGCGAGGCGCAGGGCGGCGGTCAGTGCAGCGAGCGTATCGAGCACGATCATGTGCCAAAGCTGTCGGTCGTGCGGGCTGGCTACAAGGTCGCGTGGCAAAGAGCCCGGTGGGTAACGCCAACCGAAGTACGCGGGTACTTTGCTACCATGTACCCGGAATAGCATCCACGCGAGAACAATGCAGGGCTCCTGCTGGACGAATACGTCGCGGAGCGGTGAGCCTCGAGCGTCGATCCGACGGGAGTCGTCGAGAGCCGCTGGTGCTGCGACGGTCGGAAGCAGCTGCGTCGACAGCCATCCACTCATTGTTATGGATGGCGTGCCGATCCGGGTACCTTGTACTGGAGTACCCGCATACTTCAGTGGCCCGCCGCGCAACCCGCTCCCTCGCGTCCATGACCCCGTCCTCCGCCCCCCACCACTGGCTCGTGAAGTCCGAGCCCAACACGTTCTCATTCGACGACCTGCTCGCCAGCCCGAAGCGCACCACCAGATGGGACGGCGTGCGCAACTACCAGGCGCGCAACCTCATGCGCGACGGGATGAAGCGCGGCGATCTCGTCTTCTTCTACCACTCGAGCACGGAGCCCACGGCGATCGTCGGCGTGGCCGAGGTGGCGCGCGAGGCGTATCCCGATCCGACCGCGCTCGACCCGAAGCACGCGCACTTCGATCCGAAGAGCCGGGCCGATGCGCCGTCGTGGATGATGGTGGATCTGCGAGCCGTCGAGCCGTTCGCTCGCCCCGTCACGCTCGCGGAGCTCAAGGGCACGAAGGGCCTCGAACGGATGGTGCTCCTCCAGAAGGGGAGCCGACTCAGCGTGCAGCCGGTCTCGCAAGAGGAGTGGGACATCGTCTACGCGCTCGGAATGAAGGGGCGCTGAGCCGCCGGCCTACCGGAGCAGCAGCCACACCCCACTCGCGGCGCCGACCGCGATCACCACAGCTCGCACGACGCCTTGCGGCGCGCGCTGCGCCGCTCGAGCACCCACGTAGCCGCCGGCGACCGAGCCGACGGCCATGCTCAGCGCCACGGGCCAATCCACGATGCCACTGAAGGCGAACGTGGCCGCGGCCACGAGGTTCATGCAGAACGCGCCCCAGTTCTTGAGGCCGTTCATGCGGTGGATGTTGCTGAACCCCATGAAGCCGAGCGTCGCGAGCATCAGGATCCCGATGCCGGCGCCGAAATAGCCGCCGTACACGCCGACGAGGAACTGCGCCGCCAGCATCAGCGGCGCAGGGGACCGCTCCCCGAGCTCCTGATCGGTGACGACGATCGGCTTTCCGCCGCGAATCCAGCGGAGGAGCGGACGCTGCAGGACGAAGAGCGTCGTTGCCCCCAGGACCAGCCAGGGCACGATGCGATTGAACGTGGCATTGGACGTGTGGAGGAGCAGGACGGCGCCGACTCCTCCCCCAGCAAGGCTCGGCACGGCCAGGCCCACCGCCCAGCGGCGCGACCCCGGCAGCTCCTCCCGATACCCGAGCATGCTGCTCAGGGACGCGGGGAGAAGGGCGACGGTGCTCGTGGCGTTGGCGATGAGCGGCGACAGACCCGCGGCGATGAGGGCTGGAAAGGTGAGCAGCGTACCGCCACCAGCGACCGAGTTCACGATGCCCGCCAGAAACGCGGCCACGGCGGCGACGAGGAGCCGAGTGCTGCTGAACGAGTCGAGCGCGGCGAGTGTCAGAGGGCTCTTCGCGAGGGTGATGGAGAACGACGGGCGGACGTCGGCGAAGAATAACCAGAGGGGCGGCGCAGCCGGGCGACCGAGGGCAATGCCATGGCGCACCCTCTCCCGATACATTTCAGCATCGGCCGAGCACGGGCTCCGTCGAGCGGCGGGACACCCCGGGGGAACGCTTACATGGGCAAGACGGAAACGAAGGCGGCGGGCGCGGCCGACGCAGGGGCGCTCGAGATCAAGGATACGCGCACCGGTACCGGCTACTCGATACCGATCCTGCCACCGGGCACGGAGGGCGACATCACCGTTCGCGCCATGGACCTGCGACAGATCAAGCAGCGCCCGGACGAGTTCGGGCTGATGACCTACGATCCCGCGTTCATGAACACGGCGTCGTGCAAGAGCGCCATCACCTTCATCGACGGCGACAAGGGGATTCTCCGCTATCGCGGGTACCCGATCGAGCAGTTGGCCGAGAAGGCGAGCTTCCTCGAGGTGGCGTGGCTGCTCCGGAACGGCGAGCTCCCGTCGCAGGCCGCCTACGACGACTGGACGCACCAGATCACGTACCACACGTACGTGCACGAGAACATCAAGGCCTTCCTGCAGGGATTCCGCTACGATTCGCACCCGATGTCGATGCTGTGCAGCTCGGTCGCGGCGCTCTCGTCGTTCTACCCGTCGGCCAAGAACATCGACGATCCGGCGGAGCGGCACATCAGCATCGTGCGGCTGATCGCCAAGATGCCGACCCTTGCCGCGTTCATCTATCGGCACTCGAAGGGACTGCCGTTCATCTACCCCGACAACGACCTGTCGTACGTCGAGAACTTCCTCTCGATGGTCGCGCGGATGACGGAGCCCAAGTACGAGGCAAACCCGGTGTTCGTGCATGCGCTCGAGGTGCTGTTCATCCTGCACGCCGACCACGAGCAGAACTGCTCCACCAACGCCGTCCGGGCAGTGGGCAGCTCGCATGTCGATCCCTTCTCGGCCATCGCCGCCGGCATCGCCGCCCTCTATGGCCCGCTGCACGGCGGCGCGAACGAGGCGGTGCCGCACATGATCAAGGAGATCGGGGACAAGAAGAACATCCCAGGCTTCATCGAGAGCGTGAAGCAGGGCAAGGGGAAGCTGATGGGCTTCGGCCACCGCGTGTACAAGAGCTACGACCCGCGCGCGCGCATCGTGAAGAAGCTCGCCGACGACGTGTTCAAGGTGGTCGGCGTGGACAAGGACCTCGAGATCGCGCTCGAGCTGGAGCGGATCGCCCTGTCCGACGACTACTTCGTGTCGCGGAAGCTCTACCCCAACGTGGACTTCTACACCGGGTTGATC
>JALYXJ010000352.1 GCA_030947165.1 Gemmatimonadota bacterium | reverse complement strand
CAAGTGCTCCGCCCACGCCCGTGGCATCGTGGCCGGCCGCGTGCGAGACCTTGTCGACGCCCATCAGCGCCGCGAAGGTGAATGCCGGCCGTCGCTGGCGAACGAGTCCGACCACCCGGGCCGCGAGCTTCCGGTCGAGATCGAGCCACCCGCCGAGGTCGCCAGCGAAGTGGATCCAGCCGGCGCGCGCGGCGAAGCGCAGGCCGTCGGTGACACGATCCCCCCTCGCCAAACCCCGATTGATCATGTTCATCGAGCCGAGCGCGCTGGGCACGAGCTCGAAAATAGTGGGGGCCGACTCATCGAGGTCGCCGTCGATGTGACGCACGTCGGCGCCGACGTAGCTGCGCGAATGACCGGGACGGCTGCAACGCGACCGCGCGCGATCGAACCAGCGGATTCCCGGAATACCCACGGAACCGGGATAGCGCCCCAGCAAGAAGGGGGTGTACGCCGGCCCCGTCACCGAGGGAAAGACGCTGGTGATGGCGTGAAGGCCGCCACCTTCCTCGCGAAGTCGTGCCAGGGCAGGCAGCACCCCAGAGTCGATGGCGGAGCTCAGCACATCCACGCGCACGCCGTCGGCGAGAAGCACGATGACAGACACGGACGAAACATTCTGCCTTCGCTGGAACGCAACAAGGCCGGCTCGCCACTCCGACGGCGGCCCGCTAGCTTTCGCGTGCCCAGCGCCCTGCCCACCCTCGACGCTCCTGCCTCACGTCCCGGGACGACCGATCCTATGCCATCCAAGAAGCCCTCGAACGGAAAGGGCGGCTCGCGCAAGGTTCCCCGCACGGCCACGGGCAAGAAGGTGAATCCGGAGCGGCAGGCGATGGCCGAAGCGGAGTCGCGCGAGGGCCTCCGGGAGCGCACCGAGGCGGGACATCGCAAGGCCGGCCGCACGCCACCGTCGCAGGACGACAGCCAGCAGCGTCAGTCGGGCGCCGTGCGGCGGATGATCGACGAGTCCATCCGCGACGAGCCACCCGCGGTGACGGAAGATGAGAAGCTCCTCGCGACGACTGGCACTCCGGGTGACTTCACGCGCACGGATCCCTGGCGCGTGATGCGCATCATGGGCGAGTTCATCGAGGGCTTCGATACGCTGGCCAGCGTGCGCAAGGGCGTCACGATCTTCGGCTCGGCGCGCATCGGCCCAGACGATCCGCAGTATCGGTGCGCGCAGGAGACGGCCCGGCTCCTCGCCGCGGCGGGCTTCTCCATCATCACCGGCGCAGGTCCCGGAATCATGGAGGCGGCGAACCGCGGGGCGCGCGAGGCCGGCGGCCGATCGATCGGCTGCAACATCGAGCTGCCGTTCGAGCAGGGAGCAAACCCCTACGTCGATACCCTCATCAACTTCCGCTATTTCTTCGTGCGGAAGACGATGTTCATCAAGTATTCCTCGGCGTTCATCATCTTCCCCGGGGGCTTCGGAACGCTGGACGAGCTGTTCGAGGCGCTCACCCTCATCCAGACGGGCAAGATCTACCAGTTCCCGGTGATCATGTTCGGCCGGCACTACTGGGCCGGGCTGATTCGGTGGCTGAACTCCCGGGTTCTCCTCGAGAAGAAGATCTCTCCGGGAGACCTGGACCTGATGCTCGTGACCGATGATCCGGCCGAAGCAGCGCAGGCGGTGGTCGCCGGATACGAGGCGCAGACCCGGGTGTCGAGTCAGCGTCGAACGCGAGAGAGCCATGCCGACGTCTGAGCGCCCGGGCAAACGCAGGAAGAGCGTGGCCGGCGCGCCCCCCACCAAGGCGCGGCAGAAGCACGAGGCCGAGGCGCGCGAGCGAGGAGAGACACCGGCCCGGTCGCGCGAGCGCAGCCGATTTCTGGGTGGGCAGAAGATCGATCCCCGACGGCTGGACGGCCGCGAAACGGTGGCCGAGCTGATCGAGGGAGCCTTCCTCGCCTACAACGCGGCGCGGCTGCGCGAGGCATGCCAGCTCTTCACCGAGAAGATGCTGGAGCCGCATGTCACCGTCGGACTGTCGATCACAGGAGCGCTCACGCCGGCGGGGCTCGGGATGTCGGCGCTGATCCCGCTCATCGAGGCGGGATTCGTCGACTGGATCATCTCCACCGGCGCCAACCTGTACCACGACGCGCACTTCGGTCTTGGCCTGGCGATGCACCGCGGGAACGCGCAGGAATCGGACGTCGTGCTGCGCGAGGAGGGCGTCGTGCGGATCTACGACATCTTCTTCGACTACGAGGTGCTGCTCTCCACCGACGCGTTCTTCCGGCAGATCATCCAGGCGCCCGAGTTCCAGCGCGCGATGTCGAGCGCCGAGTTCCACTGGCTGGCAGGCAAATACGTGCGGGAGCGGGAGCGGAGGCTGGGAATCGGCCAGCGCTCGCTCCTGTCCGCGGCCCACGCGTGCGGCGTCCCGATCTACACGTCGTCCCCGGGCGACTCGTCCATCGGCATGAACATCGCCGCTGTCGCCCTCGATGGGAACGCGCTGCTGCTCGACCCCAATCAGGATGTGAACGAGACCGCGGCGATCGTGCTCGACGCCAAGCGGGGAGAAGGCCGGAGCGCCGTGATGATTCTCGGTGGAGGCTCACCCAAGAACTTCCTGCTGCAGACCGAGCCGCAGATCCAGGAGGTACTGGGGATCGACGAGAAGGGTCATGACTACTTTCTCCAGATCACTGACGCCCGCCCCGATACCGGTGGCCTGTCCGGAGCGACACCGGGCGAGGCGGTGAGCTGGGGGAAGATCGATCCGGATCGTCTTCCCGATGCCGTCGTCTGCTACGCGGACTCGACGATCGCCTTGCCGCTCCTGACCTCCTATGCGCTCGCGCGTCACCGAGCGAGGCCTCTCAAGCGCCTGTTCGACCGTCGGGACTCCATGATGCGGCGATTGAGGACTGCCTACCAGAAATCCTCACGCGGGCCCGCGGCCGCGGCCGTCGCGGAGACGACGCTGCCGCGACATCGTTAGCCCCTCCGGGCGCGGGCTGCGGTGACGCCCCTTTCGCGTGGCTCGTCGATCAGGAGATGCTTACCCCCGTCCGTTACGATCGAGAGACGAGCGAGAAATTCGACCGGGACGCGCCGATTCCGCGCCGGACGATTCACGACTTGCTGGCCACAGGAGTCGGCCAGGCGGCATCGGCCCGACTGGTCGGGAGCATGCTCCTTGGCTTCGGTGCGGCCGCGATCATCCTGCTCCTCGCGCCGGTGAGGTGGTGGGTGGGCGCCGCGCCTCCCCTGTGCATCGGCAGCTTCGCGGCCTGGGGCGTGGCCACCAAGCGCCTGCACGCACTCGACGTGGCCCACGCCAGCGCTCCGCGCAAGCGTCTCATGTTCGCGCTGTCCAAGATGGGGGCGACCGCCGTCGGAGTCCTGGCCGGTCTCGCCGGCGTCATCGGCGCGCTCTGGCTGCTCCTGGATCCTACCGCGCTGTAGCGCGCACGGAGCGCACCCAGTTGATGCGTGAGAGGTCGCCCCGCGAGACGTAATAGGTGAAGTCTTCCGCGCCGAGAACCGCTCGGGCGATGGCGCGATCGCTCCATCCCTCCGCCGCGCGCCGCTCCACGTCACGGATCCGCTCCTCGATCCAGTCGGCTTTTGCCCGGAGGGCGGGAGCAGGCGTGGCGACGAGCCCGCGGTGTGCGTCGAACATCCGCGAGGGGTCGAGCGCCGCCGCCGCACGGACGCTCCGCGCCAGCTCCCTCGGATCCTCGTGCCGGTGCGCGACCCGCACTCTGACTCCGAGAAAGAGGTCACCCGAGAAGAGCGTTCCGCGTTCCGGATCCCAGACCACATGGTGGTCGGCGGAATGTCCGGGTGCGGGGAGGAGCTCCAGGCCGGCGGTGCTTCCCGCGATCGGATCTGCGGACAGACGGCGCATCCGTCCCCAGACGGCCTGGCGATACCAGCCCGCGCGCGGGCCTCGGCGCAGAGCCGAGATCGTCTGCGGCGACGCGGTCACCGGCAGCCGGCGCCTGGTCAGGAGTTCCGTGTTGCCGGCGTGATCCTCGTGCTGGTGGGTGATCATGGCCCCGCTCGGGCGGAGGCGATCGAGCAGGCTGGCGAGCTCATCCCCAATTGCGGGAAATCCACTGTCCACCAGCATGCCGCGAACCAGAAAGGCACTCGCCGAGTAGCCCACGGCACGGCTGCGGCGCGAGGACATCTGGATGCGGGTGACGTCGCCGTGGATCTCGAGGGAGATCATCGCCGGAATCTAGCCGCTCCGGTCAGGAGGATGGTGGCGTCCGGCCCGGCAATTGCCTACACTCCGGCATCAGCAGAGAAGGTCGGCGCTTCGGAGACGCGGTCGGTCATTCGGGGTCGCTCGATCGGAACGGCGCCCGGCCACACAG
>JALYXJ010000349.1 GCA_030947165.1 Gemmatimonadota bacterium | reverse complement strand
CCATCCCGTCGTGGAACGCGGTGACCTTCTCCGGAAAGCCACCGTTGGCGTCCGCGCGCAGCCGTTCCGTCCACCCCACGAGGGTCTCGCGAGTCGCATCGTGCAGGCGCGCGACCTCCTCGGCGGTGAGCCGGCTCGTCAACTTCAAGGGCGAGAGTCGTGCGCGATGCAGGATCTCGTCGGAGTACGCGTTGCCGATGCCGCTGAACAGCCGCGGATCGGTAAGCGACCGCTTGAGCGTGTGATTCTCCCGCGCCAACCGCTCGGCGAACTGCTCTCGCGTCGAGTCGAGGACCTCGAGTCCGCCGCGCTCGAACTCGCGCAGGGCGGCACGCCCGCGCACCACGTGCAGCGACGCTCGACGCTTGCTGCCCGCTTCGGTGAACACGAGCGTTCCGGACGGAAACTCCAGCTCCGCGAGCGCGAGCTTGGCCGGTACCTTCTTGCGGGCGCCAACGGCGTACCAGCGAAAGCGACCGGCGATCATGAGGTGAATGACGAGGAAGAGGTCGTTGTCGAACGCGAGGATGATGCGCTTGCCCAGGCGCTCCACGCCGGATACGGTGGCGCCGACCGCGGCGTCGAGCGGTGGCTCGAACGTTCGAAGCACGAACGGATTGAGGATCGCATAGCGGACGAGGGGCTGTCCGACGACGCGTTGTGCGACTGCCTCCACGTAGAGGGTGACATCCGGGAGCTCGGGCATGTGGATAATGTCCGCCCCGCAACGGGCCTTCGGTAGCCTCGCGCGAACACGCCGGCCACGCCGCTGGCCCGCGTTGTACGGAACGACCCATGCGTCGCAGACTCGCCCATGACCGAGACCGCCCCGCCGCGCTACTCGGACCGAAGGCTTCGTGCCGCAGAAGCGTCCGTCATCGTCAGCGCCACGCTGCTGGTCATCGGGGCGCTCTGGATGGGACGCGAGCTGTTCGTGCCGGTCAGTCTGGCGGTGATCGTGGCCACGGTGCTGCGGCCGGCCGTGCAGGCGCTTCAGCGACTGCGAGTTCCTGCACCCGCGGCCGCGACGATCGTCGTTGTCGCGATGTTGGCGCTGCTCGTCGGCGCGGGTGCAGCGCTCCAGCAGCCGGTGCGCGGCATGACGGACGACTTGCCGAAAAACATTGCGGCGGCGCGCGCCAAGTTCGATGAGCTGGCAGCCCGAGTTCGCGGCATCACCGGCGGGGCGAGAGCGCCCTCCTCCACCGATGCCACCGGCGGCGCCGCCAGGCGCGATACGTCGGCGTCACGGGGAACCGACGCCACCCAACGCCAGGCCACGCCGCCGATCCCACCGGAGACCGCCCTCAGGAACGCGTTCGGCGTGACGTCCGCCCTCGCGGCGGAGATCGTTGAGGAGGTGCTGCTCGTGCTCTTCCTGCTTGCCGCCGGCGGAGCATGGACGGCCAAGCTGGCGCGCATCGCGGCGTCGCCCGAGCGTGCACGCCGCTGGACCTCCGTCGCCGGCGAGATGCACGACGTCGTCGCGCGCTATCTGCTCGTGACCCTGTACATCAACATCGGCCAGGCCATCGTCATCGGTTTGGCGGTGTGGGCCATCGGACTTCCCTCGCCGGTCCTCTGGGGAGTGCTCACGTTCGTCGCCGAGTTCATCCCGTACCTCGGCGGCCTCACCATGGTCGCGCTCCTGCTGCTCGCCGGATTGACGGCTGATCAGGGACTGGCGCAGGCGCTGCTCGCACCGGCCGCATACCTCATCGTGACCACCGTGCAGAACAATCTCATCAGCCCGGTGGCGTACGGCCGCGGACTGCGACTCAATCCGACCGCGATCCTGATCAGTGTCATGTTCTGGTGGATGATCTGGGGAGTGGCCGGCGCGTTCGTCGCCGTGCCAATCCTCGCCTCGCTCCGCGTGCTCGGCTCTCACGTACCTGGGCTCACGCCGCTCTGCGTGCTGCTCGAGGAATAAGCGCCAGTACGCTCACCGAACGCACGAAGGGCACATCGCGATCGATGTGCCCTTCATTCTTTCGAGGAGAGCGATCAGGTACTGCTCACGGTTTCGGCTGTGCGGTGCGCGTGGCGGGAGCGGGAGCCGGAGCGGGTGCCGGTGCGCTCGACGCCGACGAGCTCGAGCCGGACGACGAGGCCGTGGGGCTCGATGCCGACGAGCCACCCGTCGATCCTCTCGACGGAGTCGCGGAGGGATCACTCTTGTAGCCCTGACCCTTCACCATCCGACCGTGCGCCGCCGTGACCTGCGGATTTCCCACGATGATCACCGGCTGACCGTAGTAGCCATAGCCGCCCGAGTAGCCAAAGGAATTGTAGCCGTAGCCATATCCGTACGGGTTGTAGCCGTATCGACCCGAATAGCCCCAGTCCCACGGACTGGCTGGGTCCATGTACACACGGATGCGCTGGCCAACCACCTGGGTGGTGTCGCCCTCCATGCCGCGATGCGCGACGTTGAACACCTCCGGATTGGAGACGGCCACCATGGCATCCGTCACACGGGCAGGTACCCCGGCGTCGGCCAGCCGGATGAGCTCGCGCGCGTCGAGCGCGAACGACTGTCTGCGCTCGAGCAGCAACGCCTCGGCAACCGCGGCGCTCACGGCTGCTGTGGCCTCCTGCACGTCGGACGACCGCACCGCCGCACCGGCGGCGATTCGCGCGCTCTCACTCAGCACTCCGCGACCGCTCAGCGCGCTCGCGATCTCCGTGGGCACGAAGCTCGGCACACCGGCATCGTGATACCGTGCCACGCGCACGTTCTCGCCCTCGCCCGCCACGATTCCTTGGATGTCGAGCCAGTCACCACTCGGCGTCATAGCCTGAATGCCCGTCATCGTCCGCCGTACGCCATCACAGGTAGCGGTGGACGTGAGATAGACTCGGCGGCCGTCGCCCGACCAGCGCGCCTGCTGCGTACCCGTGCATCCCTTCGCGTTGATCGACTGTTCGCGCCGGGATGCGTCGATCTTCTGGGCGGATACGACCTTCTGGCCGACGATCGTCGTGACGTCCACGACCGAACGGTCGGCGGTCGGCGTAATGCAGACGAGCGGTGGCGCGGCGACCGTCGCGTCCACGCCAGGTGCCGTCGTCCAGCAACCGATCCACGCCTGCCAGCTCGGCACCACACCCCCAACCGACTGCTGCGCCGTAGCCGCCGTTGCGGCCAGCGCGATCATTCCGGCGGCGGCGACGAGCTTCGTGATATGTCTGCGCATTGTGAAGTTCCTCAGCTAGAGCCTGACGGTGAAGCCAAGCGCGGTGGAGACGCCCGACAGATCGATCTTGTTGTAACCGACGAAATCGCGGCTCAGAGTGGCGCGCGCCCAGTTGTACCGCAGGTCCGCCGTAAAGGCCAGGCGAGTGCTGAGATTCACGTCCACCCCGCCCATCCCCTGAAGGGTTGGCGTCCATCCCTCCGAGAGGAGGTTGTCGCGGTAGACGTTCATGTTCGAGAAGTCGATGAAATCGCCTTCCTCCTTGTACTGATACCACATCAGCCCGCCGCCTGCCCCCACCCACGGAACGACACTCGATGGGATCCACGCGAGCTTGCCGATCTCTCGGCCGCGCGGAACGAGGTACGCGCGAAGGTTGGCCGTGATCGGCACGCGCCGGAACGTCGTGGTCTGCTCGATGGGCCGCTGATTGTTGTCGAAGAACTTCCGGTAGTCGGAGCCCTTGGTGATCCCGGCGTAGTCGACCTGCAGGGCGAGGTCCAGGCGCGGCGAGAGCGTGAAGGCGAGCTCCCCCCCGATGGAGGGTCCGCTGAAGTCGCTCTTGTTGAGCGACAGGTTGCTGGTCGCCTCGTCGAACAGATCACTGCCGGCCCCCGCGCGGGAATAGCCGGCGTGAATGCTGAAGCGCGCGTCAGGGGCACCGAACATGTACCCGTCACCCACGGCTTGCGCGCGGGCCGGCAAGGCGGCCGCGGCGACGAACAGTGCACTCGCGACGAGATGTCGCATC
>JALYXJ010000341.1 GCA_030947165.1 Gemmatimonadota bacterium | reverse complement strand
CCGCGCTCCTCCCCGGATTCGCCGATGCGAAGCGCGCCGCCCTCGACGCGGGCGCGCTCGGCGCTTCCATCTCCGGTGCGGGCCCGACCGCCTTCGCCATCGTCGGCGACGAGAGTGGCGCCGAGCGGGTCGCGGCCGCGATGCACGCCGCATATGCTCGCCATGGCGTCGCGTGCAGCACGCGCGTCACCGAGGTCGATTCGCAGGGTACCACCGTGAGGATGATCTGAGCATGTCGAGAGCACACCGAAAGGACAGCGTCGTTTCCGCAACGGTGATCCGCTGCGCGGACTGCGCGAGCGTCCTCGAGGAACGGTCGCTGTACTCCACCTGTCCGTCGTGTGGCGGTCTGCTCGTGGCAGAGCATCGAATGCCGGCGCTGAAGGGCGCAGCGCTCCGTGCGCTGTTCGACGATCGCACCACTGCGGAGGCGCATCGTGGAACCGCGATGCACCGCTCCGGGGTGTGGCGCTTTCGCGAGCTCGTGCTGCCCGACGCCGGCGATAACGTCGTGAGTCACCCCGAGGGGAATACGCCGCTGATCGATCGCGATGCCATTTCGCGCTATGCCGGCGTGGCCTCGCTCGTGGTGAAGCACGAGGGGCACAACCCGACCGGCTCGTTCAAGGATCGCGGGATGACGGTGGCCGTCACGCAGGCGAAGCGGATCGGCGCCCGCGCCGTGGCGTGCGCGTCCACGGGAAACACATCAGCCTCGCTCAGCGCCTACGCGGCGCAGGCGGAGATTCCGTCGTTCGTGTTCGTCCCGGAAGGGCGCATTGCAGCCGGCAAGCTGGCGCAGACAGTGGCCTACGGCGCGCACACGCTGCGGATCAAGGGCGACTTCGACGATTGTCTCCGCCTTGCGCGCGAGGCGAGCGAGAAGCTCGGCGTCTATCTCGTGAACTCGGTGAATCCGTACCGCATCGAAGGGCAGAAGACCATCGTGTTCGAGCTGCTCCAGCAGCTCGGCTGGGAGGCCCCGGACTGGATCGCGCTTCCGGCAGGCAATCTCGGCAACACGTCGGCGTTCGGGAAAGCGCTCGTGGAGGCGTTTCACGCCGGGTTGATCGACCGCATGCCGCGACTCCTGGCTGTGCAGGCCGCCGGCGCCGCGCCATTCGCGCAGGCATTCGTGCAGCAGTTCGCCAGCCGTCTCCGCGTGCAGGCCGAAACGCGCGCAACAGCCATCCGCATCGGCGACCCCGCCTCGTGGGACCGCGCCGTCGGCGCGATCACCGCCACGAACGGCATCGTGGAGTCGGTGACCGACGAGGAGATCTTCGCCGCCAAGAAAGTCATCGACGAATGCGGCGTGGGATGCGAGCCGGCGAGCGCCGCGAGCGTGGCGGGCGTGCGCGCGCTCGTGGCGAGCGGGCTCATTGGGCGGGACGAGCGGGTGGTGGCGGTGCTGACGGGCCATCTGCTGAAGGACCCCGGCGTGGACGCGAGCGCCGCCATGTCGTCGGACGCCCTGACGCCGGCCGAGGCGCTCACATTGCTCGAACGGGTCGTCGCGTCATAGCGGCGCGGCGACCCGTTCGATGAGGCGCTAGGAAGCCCGTCGCTTCCTAGCGCTCTTCGCGCGTGTTGTTTTTTTCTTGGCAGTGGAACTCTTGGCAGTAGGCTTCTTGGCCTTGGTGGAGGCGAGCGACTCCTGGAGCCGCGCGACGAGGTCGATCACCTTCGTCTTCTCCGGGCTCTCGTCCGACTCGTCGTCGGGGAGCTTCTTGCCCTTCAGCTTGGCCTTGAGCAGCGCCTGAAGCTTCTCCTCGTATTCGTCGCGATACTTCGACGGATCGAAGCTCTCGGCGAGATTACCGATCAGCTGCTCGGCCATCTCGAGCTCCTGCGGCCGGACATTCTGCTGCTCGGTGCTGGGGAAGCTCAGCTCCTCGGGCTCCACGAGCTCGTGCTCAAAGCGCATCAGCTCGAGCACGAGGGCGTCGCCGATCGGGCGCACGGCCACGAGGTGCTCCTTCTGACGCAGCGTGAGCTTGCCGATGCCGACCATCTCGGTTCGCTGGAGCGCTTCGCGCAGCAGAGCGTACGGTTTCTCGCCGCCCTTCTGGGGCACGAGGTAGTACGGCGTGTCGAAGTACCGGGGATCGATCTCGTCGGACTTCACGAAATCCATCATCTCGACGGCCTTGCTCGACGGCGTCTTCACCTTCGCCAGCTCTTCGGAGGTGACCACGACGTACTTGCCCTTCGAATACTCGTACCCTTTGACGATCTCGTTCCACGGAACGACCTCGCCATCCGTGGGGCAGACGCGCTCGTACTTGATCGGCGTGAGGTCGTCCTTGTGTAGCTGGCGAAAGCTCGTCTTCTCGACCGCGCGCACGGCGCTCGCGAGAGAGACGGGGATGTTCACGAGCCCAAAGGTCAGGGCGCCAGTCCAGATGGAAGCCATGCCCCTGGATAGGGCAGGGGTCGTGCTGTCCAGCAGTTCTCCACACCAATGGTCGAGCTTGCCTGCGCGACGTCACGCGATTTGCGCTTTGCGGCGACCGTGCCCACCACCCTCAATCCCCGCTACACCTTCCCCGACTTCGTCGTAGGACGGAGCAACGAGGCTGCCTATACCGCGGCCTCGGCGGCGGCGGTCGCGCCGGGAAAGCTGTACAACCCGATCCTCCTGAGCGGAAGCACTGGGCTGGGAAAGACGCATCTGGCACATGCCGTGTCCACGGAGGCCGCGATGCGCCACGACCGCGCGGCCGCGCTCTTGAGCGCCGACGAATTTCTGCGACGGCTGGCCGTCGGGGTAGCGGCGGGACGTCCGACCGCGGAGCTGGAAGACCTTCGAGAGGTGCGGCTCCTCGTGATCGACGACGTGCACGTGCTCGACCGGCATACGGCAGCGCAAGACGCGCTGGCCACCCTCGCCGCACACGCGGTGGCGGCCGAGCACCAGGTGATGCTCACGAGCGACGACGCCCGGGGTGCCGATGCCCTGGCCAAGCGCCTGGTGAGTCGATTCCGCGGTGCTCACGTGGCCACCCTGTCGCTGCCCGACTGGCAGCACCGCGTCGCCATCCTTCACGCGAAGGCACGCGCGCTTCAGATCGAGCTGCCGCCGAGCGTGGCGCACCACCTCTCGGCGCAGTGTGAGGGGAGCATTCGCGAGCTGGAAGGCAATCTCACGCGTCTGTTGGCGGTGGCCAATCTCCAGGGCGAGCCGCTCAGTCTCGCGCTGGCGCGGCGGGCCGTGCCGATGCGCCGGCAGCCCGGCGTACTCGGCGCCGGCGCCCTGGCCGTGCAGGAGGCGGTGGCGGCGGAGTGGGGTGTCTCGCCCGATGCGCTCGTGGGCGCCGGCCGGACGCGGATGCTCGCCCAGTCGCGACGCATCGGCATGCTGCTGTGTCGCGACCTGCTAGAGCTGTCGATTCGCGAGATTGGCGCGGTGTTCGGCGATCGTGATAGCTCCACGGTACTCTCGGCATTGGAGCGCGCGCGGGCGGACGTTGCGGACGATGCCACTACGGCGGAGCGGGTGGCGCGGCTACGGGAGCTGCTTCCGGCGTCGAGTCGACAGCTGTCGGTCTAGGCGCGCACGCGCCGAGCGCCGGCGCCGGACGTCACGGGGCCCAGTCGGCGATGAAGAGATTCGTCTCGCCCGACTTCGCGTCGTGGCGGTTCGAGGCCCAGACGAGCTGCCGGCCGTCGGGGCTGAACATCGGGAAGCCGTCGAACGCCTGGCTCGTGGTGATCTGCTCCAGTGCGGTGCCGTCGAGATTCACCAGAAAGAGATCGAAGTTGCCGCTGCGCGGCTGCCGATAGTTCGACGAGAAGATCAACCGCTTGCCGTCGGGGGTCCACGACGGGCCGAAGTTCGCGCCGCCGAGCTGGGTGATCTGGCGCTGGCCGCTGCCGTCCGCGTTCATCACCCACAGCTCCATGCGATTGGGACGCACGAGCCGCTGCGCGAGCAGGTCGCGATAGAGGGCGAGCGCGCTGTCCGCAGGATGCCAGGCGCGGTAGACGATCTGCGTGCCATCCGGCGACCACCAGGGTCCGCCGTCGTAGCCCGGTGTCGTGGTCAGGCGGCGGACGTCGCTGCCGTCCACGTTCATCGTGTAGATGTCGAGATCGCCGTCCTTGAGCGAGGTGAAGACGACCTTTTTTCCATCAGGCGACACCACCGCTTCCGCCGTGTAAACGCCGTAATTGGTCAGCCGGCGGAGATCACTGCCATCGGGCCGCGCGGTGTAGATGTCGTACGGATCGAGGCGCCAGACGTACCCCTTGGAGGGGTCGGGCCGTTCGGGACAATCCTGCTGCATCGCATGCGATGAGCCGAACAGGATGCGTTCGTCGTTCGCGTAGAAGAAGCCGCAGGTGGTCTTTCCCGTGCCGGTGGACACGCGCCGGAGCCCGGAGCCGTCGATGTTCATGACGTACTCCTGATCGCAGCTCCGCCCGTCGCGCGTGCTCTGGAACAC
>JALYXJ010000336.1 GCA_030947165.1 Gemmatimonadota bacterium | reverse complement strand
GGTCGCGACCCTCGTGCAAGACACCATTCGGGCTGAGTTCGATCGCTTCGTCGGGGCCGCCCCGTATGCGCGCACCGCCATGCGTCATGGGTATCGCAATGGTCGCTATCGCCGGCAGCTGCGCACGCGGATCGGGGCGCTCGTGCTCGACATCCCGCGCGACCGCGCCGGGGTGTTTCGCCCGTCGCTCTTCGCCAAGTACGAGCGCAGCGAACAAGCCCTCGTGCTCGCGATGATCGAGATGTACGTCCACGGCATCTCGACCCGGAAGGTGAGTGCGGTCGTCGAGGCACTCTGTGGCACGAGCGTCTCCGCGAGCGAGATCAGCGCCCTGACGCGGAAGCTCGATGCGACCCTGACGCTGTGGCGCGAACGATCCCTCCACGACACCAGCTACCCCGCCTTGGTCGTGGATGCGCATGTCGAGAAAGTGCGGCGCGAAGGCCACGTCCGCAGCACCGCCGCCCTCTGGGTCGTCGGCGTGACGGCCACCGGGCACCGCGAGCATCTCGGGGTGTGGATGGGCGCGAGCGAGAGCGAAGCCAGCTGGGCGAGTGTGTTCAAGGATCTCGTCGAGCGCGGGCTGCGCGGCGTCGGCTACGTCGTCTCCGACGAGCACCTCGGGTTGACGAGCGCGCTCGCGCGGTACTTCCCGGAGGCCATCCATCAACGCTGTCAGGTCCACTACCAGCGCAACGTCTTGGCGAAGCTCTCCAGCGACCAAGCGCAGCTCCTCGTCCGCCAAGGGCTCCGCGATGCCTGGCAGGCGCCCTCGCGCGAGGAAGCGGCCCTCCGCCTCCAGCGGCTCGCCGCCGACCTACGGCCCCTCAATCCGCGCGTCGCCGACTGGCTCCTCGATACCGCCCCCGCGACCCTCGCGTGCTACGCACTCGAGCGGGACGACGTCCGCCTGCGGCTGCGCTCGACCAACGCCCTCGAACGGCATCACCGCGAGATCCGCCGCCGGACGCACGTCGTGCACATCTTTCCGCACGAAGCCAGCGTGCTCCGCCTCATCACCGCGCTGACGATCGAACAAAATGATCGCTGGAGTCGCCAGCGCTGGATTGCCCACCCCACCTTCATCACCCTTCCCAGGTCGCAACCCCAACGCTCCGCCTAACACCCGCGCCCCCAGAAAACACACAACAATCTGCACTTGACCCTGTCATGTCGCGTGCGAGATCTCGGTTTACCGAGCTGCCGGCGCTGCTGCGCCAACTCGAAGAGTCACAGTCGGCAATGCGCGTGCGAGAACTGGAGATCTCACGCGCGCTCGCCGAGGCCGGAGAGGGACGCTCGGTGGAAGGGCAACCGAGCCAATCATGGGGCGCCGGCAGGGTGAGTACGGACGCCGACGCCATGCCTGACGAGAATGCCCTCGAGCACCGCCGCGGCGTGCTGCTCGCCCAGATGCGTGAATCGCTCGAAACGACGCGACACGCCGTGCGACGGTCGCCGCCGCCCTGGAGAACGCGCGAATCCAGCTTCTCGGGATTGGTGGTGGGATCGGCGGCCCGGATGACATGCACGAAGAGATTACTGCTCTGAGCGCGCTTGCAGCTCGCGGTGCTGGGGTGCCGTGGCCACCCGTTCACGGCGCCTTCAGCTCAGCGATCGGCACGCGCGGCGCGAGGAGCGCGCGGCTCTGCTCGACGACGACGCTCCGCGGCAGCGCGAATGTGGCCCGCACGCCATCGTCGGCCGACGAGGCGGCGACCCGCACCGTGTATGTCCCTGCGTCGGCCACCCACGCGGACGCCGACGCGTCGAACGAGGCGAGGTCTATCGGCGCGAGGCGAAAGGCAAGCGTCTCGGAGGCACCCGGCTGGAGGACGGCCGTCTTGACGAAGCCCTTCAGTTCGCGCTCGGGCTTGTGGAGCGCGCCGCGGGGGGCGCTCAGGTATAGCTGTGCGGCCTCACGGCCGGCTACACGGCCGGTGTTGGTCACGGTTGCCGTCACTGTCATCGAGTCGCCGGGCGTCCCCGTCAGCCGCAGACCGCCGTAGCGGAAAGTGGTGTAGCTCAGCCCGTGACCGAAGGCGTACGCGGGCGCCACTCGAAACGTGCGGTAGTAGCGGTAGCCGACGTAGATCCCCTCTCCGTACATGTTCTCGGCGGCCTGGCCCATCATGGGGTTGGCGGCGGGCGCTGCACCCGGGACCACACGGCCGGGAAAGTCCTTCGCGGATGGCACGTCTGCGTATGAGCCCGGGAACGTCGTCGCCAACTTCCCCGACGGGTTCACGCGCCCGTCCAACACGTCGGCGATCGCGTGGCCCGCCTCCTGACCCGGCTGCCACGCGAGGAGAATCGCGTCGGCCTGGCTGCGCCAGCTCGCGACCTCGACTGGGCCCCCAATGTTGAGGACGACCACCACGGGCTTGCCGCGCGCGTGGAAAGCCGCCGCGACCTGACGCAGCAGCACCCGCTCCTCGGCCCGCAAGTCGAAGTCGTCGGCCACTCGCCGGTCGGCACCTTCGCCCGCGCTGCGGCCGAGGGTGACGATCGCGGCGCCAGCTCGCTCGGCCGCCTGCCGAAGCTGCGCCGTGTCGGGCGCCAACTCGGCCAGCACCGGCGCGGGGGCCATCGGGTTGCGCGGGCCCTTCGGTAGCCTGGCCCGTTCCGCGGCCAGGTGGGCCGCATACGCCACCGCGAGCGTCGTATCGACGCGCAGGCCCGCCGCGTCCAACCCCTGCGCGAGCGAGACGGTGTACGCGCGATTGACGTCGCCGCTGCCCGTGCCGCCCGCGATTGGGCTGTACGACGTGTTCCCGAACACGGCGAGCCCCGTGCCGGGCGTGAGCGGCAGCGCGCGGCGCGCGTTCCGCCCCGCGCCGCCGCGCGCTTCGTTGCGCAGGAGGACCATGCTCTCGGCGGCCGCCTGCCGCGCCACAGCCGCGTGCGTTGCGAGGTCGGGACGGTCGTTGTGCGGGACGCCGCGGAACGTGGGTGACTTGAGCACCAGCTCCAGCACGCGCGCCACGTCCGTGTCGAGCTGCGCGCGCGCGAGCTTCCCATTCGCGAGCGCAGCGAAGACGGACTGGGCCTGCGCGCCGGTGCCCGGCATCAGCAGGTCGTTGCCCGCGTTCAGCATTGCCACCGGATCCTCGCCGCCGAAC
>JALYXJ010000294.1 GCA_030947165.1 Gemmatimonadota bacterium | reverse complement strand
CCGTCGAGATGCAGCGAGCCCTTTACTTTCCGCCGCCGTACGTGATGCGATACACGCGACCGCCCATGTCGTCGGTCACGTACAGCGCTCCGTCGGGCCCGAATGCCAGGCCCGTGGGGCGATGCTTCGCGGTGCCCGGCTGTAGCTGAGCTGGCGGCACGCCGGCGAATCCGTCGGCGAACGTCTCGTACGCACCGCTCGCCGCTCCGCCGGACATCGGCTGAAAGACCACGCGATAGCCGGCTTGCGGATCCGGCGCACGGTTCCACGAGCCATGGAACGCGATGAACGCGCCGCCGTTGTACTTCGCCGGGAAACTGCTGCCGTTGGAGAACACGAGCGCCATCGGCGCCCAGTGGCCCGGATACGCGGCGACCGGCGCCTTCTTCTCAGCGCAGCGCGTGCTCTGCTTCGTGCCGTCACCACCATACTCGGGCGCGTCCACCAGCTTCTTCTGGTCCACCGAGTAATAGCAGTATGGCCATCCGAAGTCGTCCGATGAATCCACCTGCACGAGCTCCTCGGCTGGATTCTCCGCCTGATACTTCGTGGTCGGAAACACCTTCGGCCAGTTGTCGTGCAACTGGTCGCGCCCGTGCTGCGTGGCGTAGAGCCGTCCGTCCGTGCCGACCGTCAAGCCCATGGCGTTGCGAATCCCGGTTGCGAATCGGTTAGCTGTGGTTGGTCGCTGACCGAGTTTGTCGGCGCGGAAGCGCCAGATGCCGGCGCGCGTGTTCAGCTCCGTGCACGGGTCCACACCCGGCGATTCATTCGCCCGATCCTTCTGCTGGCAGCTGTTCGTCGCCGAGCCGATGTTGAGGTACAGCGACGTGTCCGCGCCGAAGGTGAAGTTGCGCGCACGATGCCCCCCCGACATCGGGATGCCCTGCACGACCACCTCCGCCTTGCCGGCGGGCACGAGCGCCGTGTCCGCACGAGCGTAGCGGACCACGCGCGCCCCTTCATCGACGTACAGGTAGCCACCGAGAATGCCGATGCCGGTGTTGCCGAGCGAGCCGACGCGCCTGACGATGTCGGCGCGGCCGTCGTGGTTGGTGTCGCGCAAGGCGACGAACGACGCCGTCGGTGCCGGCTTCGCCGCTCCGGAGACCTGCTTCTCGGCGGAGGGCGCCGTCCCCTCCTCCGTGATGTAGACGTCGCCGTTGGACGCCACGATCACGTGACGGCCATGGTTGATGCTGTCGGCGAATACGGTGGCGCAGAAGCCGGACTGCAAGGTGAGGTCGGCGGTGCCGCTCGGGCACGCCGGTGCGGCGGCAGTGGCGGCCCTGCTGCTGTCCGCGCCTGCGGCCGGTGTGTTGTCGCTCTTGCCGCAGGCGGATGCCCCGAGCAGCGCGAGTACGAATGAGGGACGAACAAAACGACGGGGAGCGCTTACGCGCACGATGGTTCTCCTGTTCGAGTTCGCATGGGCCGGCGGCAATAATTGCACCGCATGCATGGAGCGCATGGCATCTGCTGCACGAGTTTCTCTCGCCGCTCAGCAACCAGCGCACCGATGCTGACAACGGAAGCTTCGAGAATCGTATTCGAGTTCTTCGTCGAAGTGACCCAGGCCATGCACGGTATGGCCGGAGTTGGCGTGAAGTGGTATTCTCGCGCGACAGCTTCTGCGTGATCCGTATTGCCCTCTCATGCAGTGCGTGAATTGACCGCGATCGTGACCTGGCCGGTGCTATCAACGGGTCGTGGACTGAAGCGAGCGCGACTGCTACCGACGAAGGTACGAGTCCACGAATTGCATTGAAGAGAGCTGTTCCCCCACGGAGGCTCACGTATGAAACAGCATGTTCGATTCGCGGTGTTTGCCGCCGCCCTTTCGCTCTGTGCAGTCGGGTCGGCGCGGGC
The DNA here is from genome assembly GCA_030947165.1 of Gemmatimonadota bacterium. Next base: position 4,361 of record JALYXJ010000294.1, on the reverse strand, counting down.
GCAGGCGCCGGACGATCACAAGCCAGGCGGCCTGAACAAAGTCGCGCATGACGTCAGCAACACGGTCAAGAAGGCGGGTCGCGACACGAAAGCCGAGGTGAAGCGTGACGCCAGCAAGGGGCATCACGTGGCACAGGATGCGGGCAACAACACCAAGACCGTGCTCAAGAAGGCCACCGGCATTCATGGCTCGAACAGCGAGCACCCGGGCGGGCTGAATAAGGTGGCGCGCAACATCAGCAAGACCAGCAAGAAGGCGGCGCGCGACACGCGGGCCGAGAAGGACCGGGTGAAGAGCAACGTGCACGGCGAGCTCAAGGAGACGGGCATCGCGGTAAAGGATACCGTGCTCAAGGGCAAGAAGCCCTGACCTGACCGGGGGCGAAACAGCCGGTTTCGCCACGCTCGAATCGATGGCCGACCTTCACCGGGTCGGCCATCGTGCGTTTTGCCCGATCCCCTAGCAGACTGCGAATCCGACCACAGCAAACAAACGAATTAGATCAGGCGGGTTGACCGAAGCGGACACGACTATTTGTCGTGAACTGATCTTCATACACAGGCCACCGGACACTTTGACGCGGCGTCGCAGGGTGTGACGTGTGGCACTGGGGGTGCCTTGGAAGCGGCCGAAAGCGGATGGTGTGAGCGCTCCTTTTACCCGGTGCGCTGGCTCCTTCCGTCCTCTCGTCCACGTTGGTGGAGAGCGCCGCTGCTCAATCCGAGGCTTCCATGAAGACTGCCATTCGCCGGCTCGCCACGCTGGCTTTGACGCTCGCTGTCGCGGGCTGTTCCTCCGATCACGTAACCGCCCCGGCGACGCTCAGCGCGCCGGCGGCCACTCCTTCCAATGACCTGCTCGGCGGCCTGCTCGGCACCGTCGGAGGCACAGTCGGCGGCCTGACCGACGCACTCGGTCTGACGTCGGTGCGCGGCATCCAGCGCAATACCCCCTTGGCCGCCCCGATCACCGTCGTGAAGACGATTGGCCGAGAGGGCGGCTATCTCAGCATCCCCGAAGCTGGCGTGACGGTCGTCGTCCCGTACGGTGCGCTGTCGAGCCCCACCGAGATCACGATGACGGCCCGCGCCGGATCGATGCTCGCCTACGACTTCGCGCCGCACGGGATCACCTTCGCCAGGCCGCTGGTGTTCACCCAGAACCTGCGGGGGACGAACGCCGGGCTGCTCACCCCGCTCAAGCTTGGCTACTACTCGGATCCGAGCCTGCTGGGCGAGACGACCGCGCTGGTGTCTGAGCTGATCAGTGGCGTGGGCAACCTGCTCACCGGATCGTTCACCGCCCCGATCAAGCACTTCTCGGGGTACGTGGTGACGTGCGGGCGAGACGCGGACAGCGAGTACTGATGCCGATCGTGTCTGGCGCCTGGCCGACACGGTAGTGAAGGGGGCGAGTGGGGCACGCGTCTGGAACGCGCGCCCCACTCGTCGTGAAAGCGACGAGCGTCCGCAGGACCGGCAACCACTCACTGGGTGTCATCCGACGATGGACTCGACACGGCTACCCGACTCGGCCTACACGCGCCCCGCGCCTCCACTGACGCCGCCCGAGCGCGTCACGCTCGCGAGCGTGATCGCGCAGGGCCAGTCGCTCGAGCGACGGGGACAACGAGAAGATGCGCGGCGGCTGTACGAACGCGCCCTGTACGACGGCACCGTCGTCACCCCCGCCGATGCCGCGCAACTGCTTCGCCTCGTTGCGCGCACCTTCCTCCTCGACGCGGAGTACGCCGCCGCAACCGACTGTGCGGGCGCCGCGCTGGCGGTAGCCGAGCAGGTGAGCGACGAGGTGGGACGCGGACATGCCATGAACGTCCTCGCCATCGTCGAGTGGAAGCAGGGCAACCTGGACGAGGCCAAGCGCCTGTATCTGCTCGCGCGCGCGAGCGCGCACCAGTCCGGAGAGGCGCGGCTCGCGTCCATGACCGCCTCCAACCTCGGCGTGATCGCCCACGTGCGGGGCGAGGAAGAGGAAGCGCGTCAGAATTACGAATCCTCGCTGGCGGATGCACGCGGTGCCGGCCTGGCCGATCAGGCCATCGCCGCGCTCTGTAACCTCGGGCAGCTCAGCACGCAGTCCATGCATCTCGACGCGGCCGATCGGCATCTGGCCGAGGCGCGAGAGCTCTGTACGGTCATCGGCGATCGCAACATGCTCATCACCATCGAGCTTCTGATCGCGCGCTTGCGCATCAAGCAGGGCGACCATGCCAGCGCCCGCGCCGCGTGTGCCCGAACGCGCGGCATCGTGGCGCAGATCGGTGATTCCAGCGAGCCCGGCGACGCGGAGTACGTGTATGGTATCGTCGCGCGGGCGAGCGGCGATGCGGCCGCCGCCGAACAGCACTTCGTCCGAGCCGAACAGATCGCGATGGAGCGGCAGGACATGCTCCTCCAGGGCGAGGTCGCCCGCGAGCTCGCCGATCTCTATCGTTCGCAGGGCCGCAATCGGCAGACGCTCCAGCGGCTCAATCAGTCGCACCGGCTCTTCGCGCAGCTGCGCGCGCGGCGCGAGCTCGCGGACGTGGACCGCCGGACGGCGATGCTGGAGAACGATTTCATCGAGGTCGTGCGGAAGTGGGGCGACTCGATCGAATCGAAGGACGTCTATACCCAGGGCCATTGCCTCCGCGTCTCCGAGCTCGCCTGCGCGCTCTGGACGCGCGTGAACGCCGGCGATGCCACGTCGCTCTTCTGGTTCCGCATCGGTGCCCTGCTGCACGACGTCGGCAAGCTGATGGTGCCGGCGGAAGTGCTCAACAAACCCGGCAAGCTGACTGACGACGAATGGGCGTTGGTGCGCCGCCATCCCGCGGCTGGCGTGGAGCTGCTCGCCGACATCGAGTTCCCGTGGGACGTCCGCCCGATCGTCGAGAGCCACCACGAGCGGTGGGACGGGAAGGGCTATCCGCACGGCCTGGCGGGTGACGACATCCCCCTCACCGCGCGCGTGCTCTGCATCGCCGACGTGTACGACGCCCTCACGTCGCAGCGCAGCTACAAGAAGGCCTTCACGCATGACGAGGCGATGGACATCATGCGCGCCGACGTCGGCAGGCAGTTCGACCCCGCGCTGTTCCCCGTCTTCGAGGAGATCGTGCGAACGGGCGCCTGGGGCAAGCCAGTCGAGTTTGCGCCGCTGAAGCTGATCGCTTGAGCGGCCGCACGCTCTCACGTCGTCAGAATGTGTACCTCGCCCCCAGCTGCACCTGGAACTGCTGGCTCAACCCGAATGCCGACGGCTCTTCCTTGGCGAAGTTCGTGTTGAACTGGTAGATGTAGCGCTGACGCGTCGCATCGAAGCCGCGCGAGGTGAGCGCGTTGGTGTTCGCCGCCTGCACCTCGTTGCGCTGGCCCCACTTGGAGCTCAGGCCGTTGAGCAGATTGAAGAAGTCCACGGACACCTCGAGCGCCTGGCCGCGCGTCGTGTCGAACCGCTTGGCCACCCGAGCGTCGAGGATGCTCTGCCAGGGGTTCTTGCAGGCATTTCGCGAGATGACAGTGCCGCGATTCTCGGACAGGCACGCGTTGTTCTGGATCGCCGCGGCGAACTGCGAGCGCTGCGTCGCGCTGTCGAGCCCCTGCGCCGGGTTGTGGAAAAAGGTGATGAAGTTCGGCGCCGCGATCTCCGCGTCCGTGGGCACATACATCCGGTCGTTCGTCACCCCGTCGCCGTTGATGTCGCTCCCATAGATCGGGGTCCAGGACAGCCCGGAAAAGCCGCGATAGATGCCGCTGAGCTGGAAGCCGTACGGCAGCGTGAACGTCGGCGAGAAGACGATGCTGTGCGTGCGCGCGTAGCCGGCCTGCGCGTACTGGCCCCTGAAGTCGTTCGGGTCGCCAACCGTGCGCCCGCTGTTGAACAGGTCGCCGCCGGCGATGCAGCAGGACGACGAGTTGAAGTCCCGCGTCCGGTCATAGGTGTAGCTCGCGAGGACGTTGCCCCACGCCATCACGCCGTTCAGCTGGATGATCCCCTGCGCCGACTTCGCCTCGCCCTTCGACGACTGCACGAAGACGTTGTTGAAGTTCACGTCGCGGCGGGTGTTGTTGATGTTCGGGCGTCCGGCGTTGGTACCGGTCGTCGGAATGGATGCGGCCGTCTGGAACACCGGGATGCCACCCTCGATCGTGAAGCGCGTCGTCGGATCGAGGTTGACGTCCTGCACCACGTAATCGTTGGTGGTGCGCGTGAACACGCCCTCGAGGGTCACGCGCCAGTTCGGGGCGATCAACCGGTCGTAGGCGAGGTTGCTCTTCCACGCCTGCGTCTGCTGAAAGTCGGGGGCAAACACGACGGGCGACGCCCTGGACGCTGCGGCCGCGCCACCGCCCACGCA
>JALYXJ010000287.1 GCA_030947165.1 Gemmatimonadota bacterium | reverse complement strand
TGATCGCCATCGGCGGCGTGCGACCGGCGCACTGCCGCGCGCTGCGGCTGGCCGGTGTGCACGGCATCGCGGCCATCCGGGGCATCTGGGACGCTCCGAATGCCGAACGGGCCGCGAGCGACTATCTTTCCTGCTATGACGACGCCGCTGTCTCGTGAGAAGCTCGCACCGCTCGTAGTCGGTTGCCATTCGAACCGGTACGGGGGGGCGCGCGCCGCGTCATGCCCCGTCGCGAGGATGCTCGAACGGTGACGGACCCCGGGCGCCCCGCCGTCGCGGCGCGCGGCGCCGTGACCGACGCACGCACCGCTGCGGCGGAGATCCTGGCGGATCTGCGGAGCGGGGACCTGCTCGACAGCAGCTTCGAGCGGCGTACGTCGCGCCTCGAGCCACGCGACCGGCGGTGGACCCGCGAGCTCGTGTACGGCATGCTGCGCCGACGGAGCTGGCTCGACGCTTTGCTGGCCGAGCGGGTCAGCGGGGGCCTTGCCCGGCTCGATTTCGATGTGATCGACGTCCTGCGGCTGGGTGCGTACCAGCTGCTCGCCATGGGAAGCGTGCCGCCATACGCCGCCATTGGACAGACGGTCGAAGTCGTGAAGAAGCGGCACGGCATCGGCGCGAGCAAGCTCGCCAACGCCGTCCTGCGCCGCCTCGATCGCGAAAGGGCGACGCTTCGCGTCGCCCCTCCAACGGACTTGACCGATGCCCTCGCGCTCGAGCACTCGCATCCGCGCTGGATCGTGGCGCGATGGCTCGCGCGCTGGGGCGAGGCGGAGACGCGCAAGCTACTGGCGGCCAACAATGGTGAGGCGCCGCTGGTGGCGCGTCCGTATCACGTGGTGCGCGAGCAGCTCGAGGCGATGTTCGAGAGCGCCGGCGTCGAGACGAGCGAGGCGCCACTGGTGCCCGACAGTCTGGTCCTGCTCAGCGGCGTGGGCTCCATGACGGAGCTCGGTGCGTTCAAGAAGGGACTGTTCCATCTCCAGGATCCGGCGTCCACGCTCGTGACGCGCTACGCGTCCGTGCCCACGGGAGCCACGGTGGCTGACCTGTGTGCCGCGCCAGGCGGGAAGGCGCTCGAGCTCGCGCGCACCGCGGGAACCGTGTTCGCCGGCGACCTGTCGCGCAATCGCCTCGCGCGCGTGCGCGAGAACGTGCAGCGGCTCGACGCTCAGAACGTGATTCCCTTCGTGGGTGACGCGCTGCGCCCCGCGCTCTCCGGCATGGACGCGGTCCTGGTGGACGTTCCGTGTACCGGCACCGGCACCTTCCGCCGTCACCCCGACGCGCGCTGGCGTCTCAAGGCGAGCGATCTCGCCGTGCTGCCGACGCTCCAGCGCACTATCCTTCGCGCGGCCGCGTCGGTGGTCCGACCGGGTGGGCTGTTGATCTACAGCACCTGCTCGCTGGAGCTCGAGGAGAACGACGAGCAGGTCGCCACCTTCCTCGCCGAGCATGCCGACTGGCGCCTGGAGGCGCCGCCCGAGGGGGTGGTGCCGCCGGAGACCATGGACGGCGGTCTGCTGCGCGTCCTGCCACAGCAGCACGGCACGGACGGCGCCTTCGCCGCGCGCTTTCGCCGTCCCCGCATCGGAGCCGCTGCATGAGCTGGCGCTCGCGCGTTCGTACGTCGCTCGTCTATGTCGTCAGCATCATCGCGGGCTTCGCGCTCGCCTGGCTGATCGTGGCCTTCGTCGTGTTTCCCACCGGTGTAGTGCCGCGCGACGTGAAGGTGCCGAATGTGACCGGCCTGATGTTCGACGAAGCGACGCAGCGGCTCGCGCAGGCGGGCTTCAAGTCCGAGCAGGGCGAAGCACGCTTCACCGCCTCGGCGCCGAAGATGACGGTGCTCGAGCAGTCGCCACCGCCCGGCACGCGCGAAGGCATCGGCGGAACGATCTCGCTGATCGTCAGCGCCGGCCAGCGCACCGCGAGCGTGCCGGCGGTCACCGGCATGACCCGCATCGAGGCGCAGGTGCTGCTCGAGAAAGACGGCTTCGACGTGGGCGACGTGGGCGAGGCGAACAGCAATGCGCCGCGCGGCACCGTCATCGCCACGCGGCCCGCCGCCGGCACCCAGGTGAGCGTGCCGAGCTCCATCTCGCTCGTGCTCAGTCGCGGTGAGGCCGCGGCGTCGCTCCTGATGCCCAACCTGATGGGCCGCGACGTCGGGGCCGCTCGCGTGCTGCTCGGCCAGCTCGGCGTGCGCGACGTCCAGGTGATCGACGAGCCCGCGGGCGCCGGCGCGCCGGGCACCATCGTCGGGCAGTCGCCGGTGCCGAACGCCACGATCCTGCCCGGTGCGTCGGTGCAGATTCGCGTGGCGGGGACGCCGCCGCCATGAGTGGCGTTCGCATCGCGCCGTCGATCCTCAGCGCGGACTTCGCGACGCTCGGCGACGAGATCGCGATGATGGAGCGAGGGGGCGCGGACTGGGTGCACGTGGACGTGATGGACGGCCGCTTCGTCCCCAACCTCACCTTCGGCGCGAAGGTGATCGAGACCGTGCGGAGGCGCACGTCGCTCCCGCTGGACGTGCACCTGATGGTCGTGGAGCCGGAGCGCTACTTCGACGACTTCGTCGCGGCCGGCGCGTCGGGAGTCACGATCCACGCCGAGGTCTCGCCCCATCTGCACCGGCAGCTCGTGCGCATTCGCGAGTTGGGTGCCACCGCCGGCGTCGCCCTCAATCCGTCCACGCCGCTCAGCGCGGTGGAGGACGTGCTCGACGAGCTCGATCTGCTGCTCGTGATGTCGGTGAACCCCGGCTTCGGCGGGCAGTCGTTCATCCCGCACTCGCTGGACAAGATCGCCCGCGCCCGACGGATGCTCGACGCCGCGCGCAGCGGCGCCGTGCTCGAGGTGGACGGGGGGATCAATCGCCACACGATCGTGGAGTGCTGGCGCGCCGGCGCGGACACCTTCGTCGCCGGCAACGCCGTATTCGGCGCCGCCGATCCGGCGGCCGAGATCGGCGCGCTGCGCAGCCAGTGCGTGCAGCGCGCGTGAGCCGAATGGTGCTCTCATGACCGCGCGCCAGCAGTGGACGATCGTCCTCGGCATCATCGCACTCCTCGCGGTGGGACTGGCGGCGGCGACGCACTACCTCGGCGACGAGCTCTTTCCGGTGTCGGTCGGATCGGCGGCACCCCCGTTCGAGGGCAAGACGCTGGACGGCACGGCGAGGGAGAAGACGCTGGCCGACTACAAGGGCAAGGTGGTGCTCGTGAACATCTGGGCCACCTGGTGCGAGCCCTGTCGGGTCGAGATGCCGAGCCTCGAGAAGCTGCATCGTGAGTTCGGTCCGCAGGGACTGGCCGTCGTCGCGCTCAGCGTGGACGATCCCGGCGAGGAGGAGCACGTGCGCCAGTTCGCCAAGGATCTCGGTCTGACCTTCGAGATCCTGCACGATCCGGCGCGCAAGACGGCCACCAGCTATCAAG
>JALYXJ010000273.1 GCA_030947165.1 Gemmatimonadota bacterium | reverse complement strand
GTAGAGGGACGAGTGCGCGACGGCCGCCCGAGAAGCGGTCGTCGAGCACGAACAGAAGGCCCGGGCCGCCGCCGAGGTACAGCGCGGTGCGACTGCTGCCGATGAGGTCATCCCACTGTGCGGCGCCCGCACCGTGCCGTGCTTCCGCTTCCACGGAGGTCGCGAGTCGGTGACGTTCGCCGCTCGTCCCGGCGTAGATGACGCTCAACATGAACACATCATTCGCGCCGAAGGCGGAAAGACCCTTGGCCACGAACACTCCGCCCAGTGCGCCGTCGGGGACGTCCTGGGCGGCGACGAGGGCGTCAAATCCACGCACCGTACGGAAACGAATACGGGCCACTCCGCCGAGGGCGCCGACCCTCGCCGCCTTGAAGGGGCTGTACCGGTTTCGCAGTGTGGTGCCTGTATCGGGAGCGAGGCCGGTGTCGGTGACTACGACGCCCGCCTGTGCGGGATTGAGCCTGATGCCGTTCACGCCGCCGCCGATGAAGGTCATCGTGCGCGAGCCGAACACGCGCGCCAGCCCGCTGGCCTGCCAGCGCGTTACGGGCACCAGGAGGGCGAGGTTGTCATCGGCCGGCCGCCGAAGCCGCGGATACCCGTTCGCGGTCTCGAAGTTCACGTTCCACCCGACGCGTTGAAGCTCGCTGTAGAATGGATGGCCCATCCCGGCTGCAATGCGATGACCGAGGGTGTACCGGTAGCCCTCGAAGCTGGTGAGGTACGGCCGGCCGAAGGTGGCCTGTTCCACGATCCTGGCCCCGAAACCGGTCGGGTAGGCGTCGCCTTTCTCGGCGCTGAGCTGGATCAGCAACCCCTGGCCGCCGACGTTCGAGTTGCCGAGCGACAACGCACGTGGCGAGATGCCGCGGAACTGTCCGTTCACGAGCACAGGGACTTCGTCCACCGTCTCGACGAGGAGGGCCACCCCGCCGGCCCCGTCGGGGATGGCACGGACGGAGGCATTGGCGAGGAACGGCTGCGCGCGCAGAACGCGCTCCGATTCCGCGCGCCGAATTTCCGAGCAGGTCTCTCCTTCCTTGAGCACCATGAAGGCGTCGATCACACCGGGACGAGTGGTCGCGTGATGCAGGCCGACGGCGTGCGCGGCGATCCGCCAGCGTGACATCGTGCCTTCGAATGGGGGACGGCCAGGCCGGATGTCGACGCGGCTTACGCGCTTGCCATCGCACGGCGGGTCGGCGGCCGCGGGGCTCTGCGCATGGAGAAGGGCCGCGCCGCCGGAGCTCAGCGACGCGGACAGGAGCAGTACGGTGACCGCGGTCGATTGCATAGCGAACCGTTTAGCAGGGACTGCGCCATGGCGCGCACAGGCCGTCCCCGGTGTCCTCTGCCTCGCTCGGCGCGCTACATCTTCCCGCGCGGAACGGCTCTTGTCAAACGCACCGCCTCATGAGCGGCGCACGGACGAACGGGGGGTTCGCGCTCATGTCAGGATGCAGGCCCGCACTCCCGAGAGGTCAGGGCGTCGGAGTGGCGACGAGAACGGCCGTGACACTGATCACCGCCACACCGAACGCCAACTCCATGGTGGACGAGCGGAAGAATCGTGGCGTCGCGACGCCTCCATCGATCGCTGGGCGCATGCGCCGCCAGTTGTAGAGGCCAACGAGGGCTACACCAGCCAACAGCGCGAGCTTGACGAGCAGCACCTGCCCGTACGCCGAGGACCACAGGGCGGGAATGGTGCCGAGCCGGAGCCACGCGCTCACCAGGCCGGTGGTGGTCAGAAGCGCGGCGAAGGCGAGTGCGACCGGGGAGAAGGCGTTGACCATCGTCGCCAGACCCCTCTCGTGCGAAAAGACGGCGCGCAGTGACAGGACGAGCCAGAGCAGCGTCCCCAGCCAACCGGCGCCGCCCGCGACGTGCAGCGCATCGGCGAGCACGCCCAGTGCGCGCAGGCGTTCCGACGCCCCCGCGTGTCCGCCGAGCGACGCGCCAATTGCGATGGCGCCGCCGCCAAATGCGGCGAGGATCCAGCCGGCGCGCCTCCGTCGTGCGAGGAGGAAGCCGATGAGTGCGAGCATCCCGCCGGCGAGCTGGGTGGCCCGGGCGGCGCCCCACTGGCTGTCGATCGCGATGCGCGCGGCCGCCAGGCGTGCGCCGGCAGCTGGATCGCTTCGCTCGAGCTGCGCGTGCGCCGAAATGCTCGATGGAACGAGCACCGCGAGCATCGTGAGGATGCTCGCGGCGAGGAGAAAGCGGAGACGAGGGCTGGCGTTCACGTCTCAATTATACGAGACGGGCGGCCGGCGCGTTGCCTTACACCCGCGCGGCCTCCACCACCCGCTTCTCCAGCGCGTCGTCGCGGCCGTAGATGTCGTCGCCGAAATAGAGCTCGCCGTCACGGTAGTACGCCGTGAAGTACACGATGTACACCGGCAGCTTGCGCGGAATGCGCACCGAGTGATTGTCGGCGCCGTTGTTCATCGCCTCCTGCACCTGACCGGCGTCCATGCCCAGCACCCACTGCGCCAGCTCGGCGGGCTTCTCGAGGCGGATGCAGCCATGGCTCGCCGCGCGGTCCGTCTTGGCGAAGAGGGACTTCGCGGGCGTGTCGTGCAGGTAGATGTTGAAATCGTTCGGGAAGAGGAACTTCACGAGGCCAAGCGCGTTCTTGCCGCCTGGGCGCTGCCGGATGCGCTGCGCGCCGCCGTCGCGATACCATTCCATGTTCTCACGATCCAGATAGCCCGGATCGCTCGCCAGCTTGGGGACGATCTCCTTGGACTGGATGTCCGGCGTGATGTTCCAGTACGGACGGAACACCACGGTCACCATGGAATCGCTGAAGGTCGGCGTCGAGCGGCCCTGGTACTCCGCGCCCACGACGACCTTCATCGAGAGCGCGACCTGCCCACTGTCGTACGCGTCGAGCCGGAAGGCCGGCACGTTCACGAAGATGTACCGTGTGCCGAGAGTGCGCGGCAGCCAGCGATGGCGCTCGAGATTGGCGGCGATCTGCTTCACCCGCTCGGTGGCGGGGATGTTCAGCGTCGCAATCGTCTCCTTGTCGAGGCGCCCCGTGGCCTCGAGTCCGTGATGCCGCTGGAAGCTGACGATCTCCGCGGCGAGCGGCGACCGCGCCTTCGCGCGCTTCGGCACGCTGTCGAGACTATCGGCGCGGGCCGCGACGTGCGACGAATCCTTCGTGGAATCCGCCATCTCGGCGACGTGCCGCGCGTGCACGGCCGCAAGCGCGTCGGCGTCGCTCATGGTGGCGCTCACCGTCGGCCACCCGCCGTTGGCGGCGAGCCGCCGATAGCGGGCGTAGGCGCCTTTGAGGGCGGCGTACTCTTCACTCTGCGGCGCCATCTGCTTGAGCGCCTCCGCCATGTCGCCCTCCTCGAGGGCCCGCGTAACCGCGCTGTCGCGCTCGGCGACCCCCGAGCCGGTGTGCCAGTTCTGCGAGACCGTCCGCGGATCGACCTGGCCCATCAGCATGTCCGACGCATACGCGACGTACGCCGAGGTGAGCAGCACGTCCGCATCGGCGATCGTCTTGGCCGAGGCGGTGTCGGTGATGCGCTTGGCGTCGACGACGCGCTGGAGGTCGGCAATGGGGTAGCTGGCGGTGTCCAGCGCATCCTCAGGCGCCCGCTTGATGGCGTCGAGCAGGGCACTGGCGCGCTCCTTCACGCCGCCTTCTTCCAGCCACAGCGGCGAGTTGCCGTACCCCTTGTACAGGGCGGAGACGCGCGTCCAGCGCTCCGGGGTCACCCAGGTCGGGCGATCGGCGGAGCCAATGCGTTCCGCGATCGCGGGCGCAAGCGATTCCTTGGGCACGTTGAGCACCTTGGCCACGTCGCGCGGCGCGTACCGACGGCGCTTGAAACAGCCGGAGGCAGAGGCGACCAAGAAGGCGAGGACCAGCAGGAAGACCGAGCGAGGAGCCATGAAACCACCGAAATGTGGGGGAGCGACGAGCTCGAACTACCCTGAATATCATGTCTCGTGCCGTTCGGCTGAGCGCGCCTGCCAGGGGGTTAGATTTCCCACGTGACCACGACCATTGACCCATCGCTCCAGGACGCGATCCGCACTCGGCGCACCTTCGCGATCATCAGCCATCCCGACGCCGGCAAGACCACCCTCACCGAGAAGCTCCTCCTCTACGGGGGCGCCATCCACCTGGCGGGCACGGTGAAGGCGCGGCGGCAGCAGCGGCACGCCACCTCCGACTGGATGCAGATGGAGCAGGAGCGCGGCATCTCGGTCACGTCGAGCGTGATGCAGTTCGGCTACGAGGGCTACCAGATCAATCTGCTGGACACGCCGGGCCACGAGGATTTTTCGGAGGACACCTATCGGGTCCTCATCGCCGCCGACAGCGCCGTGATGCTGCTCGACAACCGAAAGGGGGTCGAGGAGCGCACCCGCCAGCTGTTCGCCGTCTGCAAGCGGCGTCGCATGCCCATCTTCACGGTCGTCAACAAATGCGACCGGGTCGGTGAAGATCCGCTCAAGCTGATCGGCGACGTGGAGGCCGATCTCGGGATCGACTGTCACGCGGTGACCTGGCCGATCCACTCGGACGGCGCGTTCATCGGGGTGTACGATCGGCGTCGGAAGCTGATCTACCGATTCGAGCGGGGTGAGGACCACGGGGCCAGCGAGGCCGACGTGCAGGTGGCGTCGCTCGAGGATCCCACCGTGCGCGAGCTCCTCGGTCAGGAGGCGCACGAGCGGCTCGTTCACGACATCGCGCTGCTCGACGAAGCGGGGCATCCGTTCAGCCACGAGGCGATGCTGGCCGGCACGCTCTCGCCGGTGTTCTTCGCGAGCGCCCTCACCAATTTCGGCGTCGAGCCGTTTCTGAAGGAGTTCGTGGAGCTCGCGCCGCCGCCGATGGCGCGGGAGGCGACGACCGGACTGGTGGATCCCGCCGATCCGGAGTTCAGCGGATTCGTGTTCAAGATCCAGGCGAACATGGACCCGAAGCATCGCGACCGCGTGGCGTTCGTGCGCGTCTGCTCGGGCAAGTTCGAGCCGGGGTTGCAGGTCACGCACGTGCGGACGGGCAAGCCACTGCGCCTCGCCAGCGCGCAGCAGTTTCTCGCCCGCGAACGCTCGGCGATCGACGAGGCGTGGCCGGGCGACGTGATCGGGGTGATGGATCGCGGCACGCTCCGGATCGGTGACACGCTGGCTGTCGATGGAACATTGGAGTTTTCCGGCATCCCGCGGTTCGCACCGGAGCACTTTGCGCGCGTCATCGCCACGGACCCGCTGAAGCGCAAGCAGATGGACGCCGGCCTCCGGCAGCTCACGGAGGAGGGTGCCGCGCAGGTGTTCTACACGTCGGGCACGGACACGCTGAGTCCGACGCCGATCGTCGGCGCGGTGGGCCAGCTCCAGTTCGACGTGATGATGCACCGCCTCGAGCACGAATACGGTGCGCCCTGCCGCCTCGAGAAGATCACGGCTCGGTACCCGCGCTGGGTCGTGGGCTCACCCGAGGAGATCGAGCGCATCGCCCGCGACCGCGGCCGCATGCTGTTGTACGACGCGAAGGGCCATCCGCTGCTCCTGTTCGAGGACGCGTGGGGGCTGCGGTGGGTGCTCGAACGGGAGACGGCGGTGACGTTCCATGAGGTGGCGCCCTAGCGCTCTTGCGGAATCAGTTATCCGTCGCCCTCACCAGCGGCTGATCCACAACATGCTCCGCGACGAACCAGGCCTGAAGCTCGTTCAGCCGCACCACGTCGCTCACGAGGAGATCGTTCGTGCCGTCGTCGCCGGCGTCGTCGGCCTTGCCGGCGAAGTCCCGCGCTTCCGTGCAGATCAGCTCGTGCGCCTCGAGGATGCGGGAGATCTGCACGGGCACTTCCTCGCG
>JALYXJ010000259.1 GCA_030947165.1 Gemmatimonadota bacterium | reverse complement strand
TGGCGGTCCCGTCCTGCCCGACGACGTGTCGGGGATCATGCTCGACCTGCTGGCATGCTCCGGGCTCGGATTGGCGAACCCCAGCTCGGCAGCGTCTCGGGACTCGCTTGAAGTGAAGTGCAACCTTCGGTAAATTCGCATGTTATGCCTTTTCAGGACCTCCCGGCACGGCTCGCCGGCGTACGTGAAACGATCGAGCGGGCGCGGCAGCGGGGCGGTCACGGTCAAACGGTCGCGATCGTGGCGGTGACGAAGACGTACGGGCCCGAGGCGCCGATCGCGGCGTGGGAGGCTGGCCTGCAGGACGTCGGAGAGAACCGCGTACAGGAAGCGATCGAGAAGATGGCCCGCGTTGCCATGCCGGTCCGCTGGCACATGATCGGGCATTTACAACGGAACAAGGTGAAGCAGCTCGATGGCTTTCACCTCGTGCACTCGATGGACAGTCCTCGTCTCGCGGATGCACTTTCGGCGCAGGGCGCGGCGCGAGGCCGCCCCGTGGACGTGCTGGTGCAGGTGAACGTGTCGGGTGAGGGGACGAAGGGCGGCTATGAGCCGACCGGCCTGGAGCGCGAGATTGAACGGTTGCACGCGTCGAGGGGTTTGGTGGTGCATGGCGTGATGACGATGGCGCCGTTCGGCGCGTCCGAAGCCACGTTGCGCGGCGTCTTCGGTGGCGCACGGCGGTGTGGGGAGCTGCTCCGGGCCGCGGGCCACCCCGCCACGGAGCTCAGCATGGGGATGTCGGGCGATTACGAGATCGCGGTGGAAGAGGGCGCCACCCTGGTGCGCCTCGGCACCATCCTGTTCGGAGAGAGAGCCGCCTAATGGACGAGACGTTTCATCTCACGCCGCTCGATGTGCGGCGCTACGACTTCGGGAAGGCCATGCGTGGCTACGACCCGAAGCGCGTCGAGCAGTTCCGGGAACAGGTCGCCGATGAGCTCGAGCGGCTCACGAAGGCGACCGTGGAACTGGACACGAAGGCGAAGGGGTTCCACGAGCAGTTGCGGGCGTTCCGCGAGCGCGACAAGGCGTTGAATGACGCGCTCGTGAGCGCGCAGCAGCTTCGCAACGAGATCCGCGAGTCATCCGAGCGGGAGGCGTCGCTCATCGTTCGCGAGGCTCGCGCCGCCGGCGAGGAGGCGCTCGACGCCGCGCGCGCGGAAGTGCGCAAGGTCGAATCGCAGTTGCAGGAGCTGCAGCGAGCGCGCCGAACCCATCTCGCGCAGCTCCGCCAGATGGCCGAGCGCCAGCTCGCCGAGATTGCCGCGGCTGAACGCGAGGAGTTGCCAGCCGTGTCGCCCGCGCCCTCGTCTCGCTCGGACAACAGCGAGGGTCAGCGCCGAGCGCCGGCCGCCGAGAGAGTCGAGCAGGGATGACGACCGCAACGGCGCTCGCGCCGACGGGTGACGCGAGCGCCCACACGCTCGAGGCGGTGTCGGCCGCGAGCGCGCTGATCCGCGCCCGCGTCGATCGCGCGCCCGAGGTGGCCATCGTCCTCGGCACGGGTCTCGGCGGCGTGGCGCGCGAGATCGACGTCGAGGCGACGATTCCGTATTCCGACATTCCCGGCTTTCCGCTCTCGACCGTGGAGAGCCACGAAGGTCGGCTGCTGCTCGGCACCCTCGGCGGAAAGTCGGTGGTGGCGATGCAGGGCCGCTTCCATCGCTACGAGGGGTACACCCTGCAGCAGGTCACGTTTCCGGTGCGCGTACTGCGCGCGCTGGGCGCGGACACACTCGTCGTGTCCAACGCGTGCGGCGGCATGCATCCGCTCTGGGCGCCGGGCGACCTGATGCTGATCGCCGATCACATCAACCTGCTCGGCGACAGCCCGCTCATCGGCGCGAACGACGACCGGCTCGGCGTGCGCTTCCCGGACATGTCCGAGCCCTACGACGGCGCGTTGCGAGCGCTGGCGCGCTCGGTCGCGGCGGACCTTCGTGTGTCGTTGCGCGAGGGAGTCTACGTGGCGGTCCCGGGCCCCAATCTGGAGACGCGCGCCGAGTACCGCATGCTTCGCCTGCTGGGCGCCGACGTCGTGGGCATGAGCACCGTGCCGGAGGTGACCGTCGCCGTGCACGCGGGGATGCGGGTGCTCGGGCTCTCCATCATCACCGATCAATGTCTGCCGGACGCGCTCGAGCCGGCCGACCTCGCCACCATCATCGCCACCGCCGGCCGCGCCGAGCCGCGACTCACCGCGCTCGTGCGCGCCGTGCTGGAGCGCCTGTGAGCGTGAGCGACGTGACGGCCTCCCGCTTCGGGATTATTCCCCCCGAGCAGCCGGCGAACGAGCTGGAGCTCGCGCTGCTCGAGCGCTGGCGCGGCGAGGATCTCTTCGCGCAGACGCTCGCCGCGCGCGCAGGGCGAGGGGCCGAGCAGTTCGTGTTCTACGAAGGACCGCCAACGGCGAATGGAAAGCCGGGCATCCATCACGTGTTCGCCCGCACCGTGAAGGATCTGTTCACGCGCCATCGCTCGATGAAGGGATTTCGCGTCGATCGGAAGGCTGGGTGGGACACGCACGGGCTGCCCGTGGAGATCGAGGTGGAGAAGCGCCTCGGGCTCAGCGGCAAGCAGGACATCGAGAAGCTTGGCGTGGCGGAGTTCAACCGGCTCTGCCGCGAGAGCGTGCTCACGTATCGCGCCGATTGGGAGCGTCTGAGCGAGCGGATCGCCTTCTGGCTGGACTACGACCACCCGTACGTGACGTACGAGCCGGACTACATCGAGAGCGTGTGGTGGGCGCTCGCGACGCTGTTCGAGAAGGGCCTGCTCTACCGGGGACACAAGATCCTGCCGTACTGCTCGCGCTGCGAGACGGCGCTGTCGAGCCACGAGGTGGCTCAGGGCTACGAGGACGTGGACGATCCGAGCGTGTACATCGCGCTCGACCTCGGCAGCGTGGGCGGGGCTGTGGTCGAGGATGCCGCGGACATGCCGGGACGTACGGCGCGGCGCATCCTCGTCTGGACGACGACGCCATGGACGCTCGTCTCCAACGCGGCGCTGGCGGTGAACCCGGAGCTCACGTATGTGGAGCTCCGCAAGACGGGCAGCGCCGACGCGCGCACGATCATCATGGCGGAGTCGCGCGCGCCGGCCGTACTCGGTGAGGATTTCGCCACGCGCTGGTCGCAGGTCGGTCTGCTCCGTGGCACGGAGCTCGTTGGCGCGCGGTACCGCCGGCCACTCGACTGGGTGCCGTATCCCGAAGGGACGAACCACGAGATCATCGTCGGGGAGAGCTTCGTGAGCGCCGACGACGGCTCCGGGGTGGTGCACATGTCGCCGGCGTTCGGTGCGGACGACTATGCCGCGGGGCGGCGGCACAACCTGCCATTTCTCCAGCCGGTCAACTTGCGCGGCCAGTTTCCCGCCGACCTGCCGTTGGTGGGCGGCCTGTTCGTGAAGGATGCCGATCCGCTGCTCATCGGGGAGCTGAAGCGGCGCGGCGTGCTGTGGAAGGCCGGCACCCAGACGCACTCGTACCCGCATTGCTGGCGATGTGGCACGCCGCTGCTGTACTACGCGCGCAACTCCTGGTTCGTGCGGACGTCGTCGTACAAGACGGATATGCTGGCGCGCAACGCGAAGATCAACTGGAACCCGCCAGAGGTGGGCGGGGGCCGCTTTGGAGAATGGCTGGAGAACAACATCGATTGGGCGGTGTCGCGCGATCGCTACTGGGGCACGCCGCTTCCGCTGTGGGTGTGCGATCGCAACGCCGAGCATCTGGACGTCGTGGGCAGCTACGCCAATCTCGCCAAGCGGAGCGGCAAGCCGCTCCCCGGCGACTTCGACCCGCACAAGCCGCACGTGGATCAGTACGAGTGGGCCTGCTCCGTCACTGGCTGTGGCGGGACCATGCACCGCACGCCCGAAGTGGTCGATGCGTGGTTTGACTCGGGGTCGATGCCATTCGCCCAGTGGCACTACCCATTCGAGAACAGCGACGCGCTGGCCGAGCATTTTCCGGCCGACTACATCGCCGAGGGACTCGACCAGACGCGCGGCTGGTTCTACTCGCTGCTGGCGATCGCCACCGGACTGGGGGACGCGCTCCCGCAGAATGGCGCCGGCACGGCCTCGCCCTACCGGAACGTGGTCGTGAACAACCTCGTGCTCGACGCCGAGGGTCGGAAGATGTCCAAGAGCCGCGGCAACATCGTGGAGCCGTGGGGGGTGTTCGCGCGCCATGGCGTGGACGCGACGCGCCTGTTCCTGGTGAGCAGCAGCAAGGTGTGGGAGCCCCGCGCGTTTGACGAGGCCGTGATCAAGCAGGGCGCGGGCCGATTCCTCGTCACGCTGAAGAACATCTACAGCGGCATGTTCGCGCGGTATGCCAACTTCGGCTGGTCGCCGTCGGACGCCGATCCGGTGCCGGCTGAGCGACCGCTGATGGATCGCTGGATACTGTCGCGTCTCGCGACGGTCGAGCGGCGGACCGACGAGCTGCTGCTTGCGTACGACGCGACCGCCGCGGCGCGCGCCGTGACGGAGTTCGTGGACGACGACGTGGCCAACTGGTACGTCCGGCAGTCGCGGCCCCGTTTCTGGGCGCCCGGCAATGAGTTCACCGACGACAACCGCGGGGCCTTCGCGACGCTGCACGAGGTGTTGACGGTCGTGTCGCGCCTGCTCGCGCCGATCATGCCGTTCGTCACCGACCAGCTCCATCGCGAGCTGACGGGGGAGTCGGTGCACCTGGCGCCGTACGTGCGCGAGACGGCCGGTGCGCCCGACGCCGCGTTGGAGCGCCTGATGGGAATCGTGCGGACGCTCGCCACTCTCGGGCGTAGCGCGCGCGAGCAGGCGAAGATCAACGTGCGGCAGCCGTTGGCGCGCATGGTGTGCGTCGCACCGGGCGTGACGGCAGAGCAGCTCGCGCCGCTGCTGCCGATTCTCGCCGCGGAGCTGAACCTCAAGACGATCGAGCTGGCTACCAGCGGGGATGCGCTCGTCACGCTCGAGGCGAAGCCGAATTTCCGAGCCCTCGGCAAGAAGTTCGGCAGCAAGACCAAGCTCGCCGCCGACGCGGTCACGCGGTTCACGAGCGAGCACCTGCGGCAGTTCGAGCAGGGGAAGGAGCTGGCCGTGACCGTGGACGGCGAGACGCACGGGCTTGACCTTGACGACCTGACGATCGTTCATCGGGCGAGCGGCTCGCTCGTGGTGCAGGAGCAACATGGCTTCTTCGCCGCGATCGATCCGACGATCACACCGGAGCTCCGGCGTGAAGGGCTGGCACGTGAGCTCATCAGCCGGGTACAGCGTATGCGAAAGGAAGCCGGACTTGCGGTCAGCGACCGCATCCGGCTCTCCATCTCGTCCGACGCGCCGGTCGTCGAGGCAGTGGAGAAGCACCGCGGCTGGATCGCGGAGGAAGTACTCGCCACCGAGCTGGTGATTGGTGGTGGGCTGCAGGGACACACGCTGGCGAGGCAGACCGTGGATCTCGATGGTATCCGCGCGGACCTTGCCCTAACCAAGGACGAGTAGCAATGGCCACGTCAGATAGCGCGGCAGCCAAGTCGGTCAAGCCGAAGCCAATGCCGAAGAAGCAGCTCCAGCACTTCGAGAAGCGGTTGCTCGAGGAGCGGAAGCGCGTATTGAAGGAGCTCGGACACTACGACGAAGCGTTCGGATCCACCTCGCAGGAGTCCGACGGCGATCTCAGCAGCTATTCATTCCACATGGCGGATCAGGGCACCGACGCGATGGAGCGCGAGAAGGCGTTTCTTTTCGCGAGCCAGGAAGGACGCTTCCTCTGGCACATCGACGAAGCGTTGCGTCGTCTCTACCGCTCGCCCGAGACATTCGGGAAGTGCCACAACTGTGGCAACGACATCGCGTTCGAGCGGCTCGACGCGCTGCCGCACGCTCGCTACTGCATCCAATGCAAGCAGCGCGAGGAAGATGCAAAGACGAAGTAATGCCGCGGTGTTCTGGCCCGTGATCCTGTTCGTCGCCGTGCTCGACTTGGTGACGAAGGCGATCGCGGTCCAGGCGCTCGTGACGCAGCGCCTGCCAAACCCCGTGTGGGGCAGCGCGCTACGCTTCACCCTCGTGTACAATCCCGGCGCGGCGTTCGGTCTGCATCTCGGGCCGCTGTCGCGCTGGATCTTCACCGCGCTCACGATCGTCGCGCTCGTGATCCTCGCGCGCCTCTACCGGAGCACCCTGCGCGGCGACTCGACCCGCGTGCTGGCGCTCGCGCTCGTGTGCGGCGGCGCGATCGGCAACCTGCTCGATCGGCTTCGGTCGGATCTCGGCGTCGTGGACTTCATCGACGTGGGATTCGGCGACACGCGCTGGCCGACGTTCAACGTGGCGGACATGGCGGTGAGCTGCGGCGCCGTGCTCCTCGCGTACGTGCTCTGGCAGGAAGACCAGGCGGCGGCGCCGGCCGCCACCGCTCCCCTCGCCGGTGCGGCCACCGCCGACCAGGGTGATCTCGTCTGACCGCGCCATCGGAAGCCCCGCGCCCGACCGGGCGCCTGTTCGGGGGCACGGCGGCGTGCGTCATTGCGGTCGATCTGGTGAGCAAGGTGCTCGCGGAACGGTATCTCGCGCCGCGATACGTGCCGCATTCCGTGATCGGCGACGTCGTGCGCTTCACCCTCGCGTACAATCCGGGCGCGGCCTTCAGCATGTCGCTCGGACCGTACTCGCGCCTGATCTTCGGCGCGTTCGCCGTGATCGCGCTGGTCGTGCTCTGGCGCCTGTACCGGATGACCGGGGCCGGGGCTCGCGCCGGCGACCGCGTGCGCGTGTTCGCGCTCGGGCTGGCCTGGGGCGGCGCGGCCGGGAATCTCATCGACCGCTTCCGCTCCCCGCAGGGCGTCGTGGACTTCATCGATATCGGGGTCGGTGACGTGCGCTTCTGGACGTTCAACGCGGCCGACTCCGCCGTGACGATCGGTGCGCTCGTGCTGGCGTGGTCGTTGTCACGCGAAGAGCGCGAGACGGCCGCGGCCGTCCGCGCCGCGTCCTCGCGCAAACCGGACACAGGGCCCACGGGGCCTCTGGAGTGACCGGCGCCGGCAGCGCCGCGCGGCACGAGCTCGTCACCGGAGCGGACGCGCCGCGACTCGACCTCTTCGTCGCGGAGTCGCTGGCCATCTCCCG
>JALYXJ010000221.1 GCA_030947165.1 Gemmatimonadota bacterium | reverse complement strand
GGCGAGGAGCCGTATTCCATCGCCGCGCTGTTCCACCGCCATGCCGCCCAGGTCGGTGCGCTCGGTCAGCTCACGTCGCGCGTCAAGGTGGTGGGCACCGACATCGATGCGCGCTCGCTCGAGGCGGCGCAGTGCGGCGCTTACGCCGAGGGCGATTTCACCGACACGCCGAGCGAGCTCCGCGAACGGTACTTCAGCCCTGCGGCGCCGTTCACGGTCGTCCCGGAACTCCGCCGCCTCGTGCGTTTCGAACGACGCGACCTCCTCGGCGAGCCATCACCGCCGGGCGCGCACCATCTGATCTGCTGTCGCAACGTGTTGATCTACTTCGATCGGGCCACGCAGGAGCGACTGTTCGAGAAGTTCCACGATGCCCTCGCGCGCGATGGGTTCCTGGTGCTCGGCAAAGTGGAGACACTGCTCGGGTCGGCCCGCCCACGTTTCGCGGCCGTGGACGGCCGCGAGCGCATCTTCCGACCGCTATGATGACCACCGGCACCGACGTCCGAGTGAAGGTCGCCGACTACGCCGTCCGGCGTGGGCCTCACATCCTCGTGACCATCGGGTTGGGCTCGTGCGTCGCCATCGCGCTCTACGAGCGCGACAGCCAGGTCGGCGCGCTGGCGCACATTCTCCTGCCGAATCGCGCGATGTCCCGCGAGACGGAGAATCCCGCCAAGTTCCCGGAGACCATCATCCCCCTCATGCTCGAGGAGATGCGGGCCCTCGGGACCGCGGCCGCGGCGCGCATCAGCGCCAAGATCGTGGGTGGAGCAAGCATGTTCGGGCAGCTCGCGAATGGCTCGGGGATCAACGTCGGCGATCGCAACCTGAGCGCGACACGGGACGTGCTGGCGGCACACGGCATTCCGGTCGTCGCGGAGGATACGGGCCTCGACTACGGGCGGAGCGTGTACTTCCACCTCGCCGACGGGCGGCTCGAGGTGCGCTCGCTCAAGAAGGGCGACCGTGTCATCTAAACCCGTGACGACGGTCCTCGTGGTGGACGACAGCGCCTTCATGCACCGTCTCATCGCGCAGATCGTCGACGGCTCGCGCGAATTCCGCGTCATCGGCACGGCGCGCAACGGCCACGACGCGCTGAAGCAGATCCACGCCCTCGACCCGCAGATCGTCACGCTCGACGTGGAGATGCCCGAGCTGGACGGTGTCCAGACGCTCGGCTACATCATGAGTGAGACGCCGCGGCCGGTGGTCATGCTCAGCGCCGCGGCCACGGAGGGCGGCGTGGATCTCACGCTGCGCTGCCTCGAGCTCGGCGCGGTGGACTTCGTCCGCAAGCCGTCGGGGCCGATCAGCCTTGACCTGGCTACGGTGTCGGACACGCTCATCGGCGCCCTGCGCGCGGCCACCGAGGTCAATCTCGGCGGCGTGCAGGTCCTCGCGCGGCCGCGGTTCGTCGACACCTCCGTGCAGGCCGCGCATCCGTCGGGCGCGGTCTCGGCCGTGGCGATCGCGTCATCCACCGGCGGACCGCGCGCGCTGGCCGAGGTGATCCCGAGCCTGCCCGCAGAGCTGCAGGCCGCCGTGTTCGTCGTGCAGCACATGCCGGCCGGCTTCACGAAGAGCCTCGCGAATCGGCTCGACCTCATGAGCCGACTTCACGTGGCCGAAGCGGTCGATGGAGAGCTCGTCGAAGCCAACCGCGTGTACCTCGCGCCCGGAGGACGGCACATGCGCGTCGCGCCCGGCACGAACGGCCAGTTCTGCATCGCGCTGGACGACTCGCCACCCATGTGGGGGGTACGCCCGGCCGCGGATCCGTTGTTCAGCTCCGTCGCCGAGCACTTCGCCCGGTCCGCCGTCGGCGTCGTGCTCACCGGCATGGGCCGCGACGGCGCCGAGGGACTCCGTCGGATTCGATCGGCCGGCGGCATGGGTGTCGTGCAGGATCAGGCGACATCGACGATCTACGGCATGCCGCAGGCGGCGCTGCAGCGCGCCGGTGCAGAGCGCGTGGCGCCGCTCGGCGAGGTCGCAGCCGCCATCGTGTCGCTGATCGGCTCGCGGCGGGCGAGGGGGCGGCCATGATCGAGGAGTACTGGAAGCTCGGGCGCCGGCCCTTCGCCAACACACCGAACCCCGAGTTCGTGTATCGGTCGCCTGCCTTCTCCGAGGGCTTCGCGCGGCTGCTGTATGATGCCACCGAGCTCCGGGGCGGGCTGTCGCTCATCACCGGCGAGATCGGGTGCGGCAAGACGATGCTGGCCGGCGCCCTCACCGACCGTCTGGCCGGCTCACCCAACGACGTCGTCACGCTGCCGTACCCCAAGGTGACCCCCACCCAGCTCCTGGCCACGCTCGCGCAGGGGCTGGGCGTGGAGCGCGCCCGGCGCGGGAAGCGGCCCGCGATCGAGGCCGTGCGGGAGCGATTGGGCGACTTGCACCGTAACGGGCGACGCCCCGTGCTCGTCGTTGATGAGGCGCAACTCGCCGGTCCCATGCTGCTCGAGGAGATCCGACTGCTCACCAACTACGAGGACCGCCAGGACAAGCACCTGCACGTCGTGCTGCTCGGGCAACCCGAGCTGCGCGACCGCGTGCGCCTGCGTCCACAGATCGACCAGCGGGTGAGCCTGCGCTTTCACGTGGAGCCCATGGACGCCGCGGACGTGCGCGGGTACGTGGAGCACCGGCTTGGCGTCGCTGGTGCGGCGACGCCCATCTTCACGGCCGACGCCGTGACGGCGTTGGCGGCGCGCAGCGGTGGCGTGCCGCGCCGTGTGAATACCCTGGCGACACAGGCGCTCTTCGTGGCCGCGATGCGCAAGCAGGGGCGCATCGATGCCGCCCTCGTGAGCGACGTGGCGGACGACCAGGAATGAAGAAGCGAAAGATCCTCTACAGCGAGCTGGCAGTCGCGCCGCGTCCCACGGCGCCGGTCGAGCCCCCCGTCCCAGCCGCGCCGCCGCAAGTTCCGGCACCCGTGCCGGCGCCTCCTGCGCACATCGCCCGCCTCATCACGCCCTTGCGCGGCATGCGGCGCATCACCCCCATGCGTGGCACGCCGGCCGTGGCCGCCGCGCGCACGCTGCGGGAGCGCGTTCGCGCGCGCAGCGGCTCCGCTGACCTGCTGCTCTTTCGCGTGGCGGGGGAGCGTTTCGCGATCGATCTGGCGGCGGTCGAAGAGGCCATCGATCTCCCACCCGTACACCACGTGCCCGAGATGCCGCCGGCGATGCTGGGCGTGATCACCGTGCGGGGCATGCTCACGCCGGTGTACTCGCCGCAGTCGGCGCTCGGCCTCGCCCTCACCGACGGCGCCTCGGCCCTGATCTTCAAGCGCGGCCGCCACCGCTTCGCGCTCGTGATCGACGACGTGGAAGATGTGATGACCCTCGACCTCGCGACGCTCCGCGACGCGCCCGGCGTCGACGACTCGGAGAGCGTGCTGCTCGGCGTGGTCCGGCAGCGCGATGCCCTGCTCGCCGTCGTGGACGCGGAGTCCCTCCTCGCCACCTGTCAGGCCGTTCCACTCCTGGAGACCGCATGACCACCGAGACGAACAAGCTCGTCACCTTCCGTCTCGGCGGGGATCATTTCGCCGCCGACATCTTCTCCGTGGAGCGCGTGCTGAGGTACGTGGCGCCCACGCCGGTGCCCGACATGCCCGCCTACATCGAAGGGGTGATCGACTACCAGGGCCGCGTGATGCCCGTCGTGAACCTGCGCCTGCGCTTCGAGCTGCCAAAGGTCGAAGCGGTGGCCGAGACCCGGACGCTGGTACTCAACGTGGGCGGCGAGTGGATCGGCGTGGTCGTGGACGCCGTCACGGAGGTCGCGTCGTTTGAGCGAGCCGCGCTGCAGCCGCCGCCCAAGATGTTCCGCGGGCTGGCCGGCGACTACCTCAAGGGGATTCTCCCGCGGGGCGAACGCCTGGTCATCTTCCTCGACGTCGATCAGCTCCTCTCGACGTCGGAACGCATCGCGCTGCAGGAAGCCGGCGCGCGCGAGCTTGCGCATGGCTGAAGCTGGCGCTGCCTACCGCGACCGCCTGAAAACGCTCGCCGAGCGGCTCGACGCGCCGAACGCCACGACGGAACGCGATGCGATCCGCGCCGAGCTGATCGCGCTCGGCAAGGGGCTCGAGCACGACATCACGGAGCTCACCGCGATGCGCGAGGAGGCCAAGGCGCTCGTGGAGAAGTTCAAGGGGCTGCAGGCGAACACGGCGCCGGCCTTCACGGCGGAAAAGCCGCTCGTGGCCGATCATATCGGCGCCTCCACGTTCATAGAGAAAGGCTGGAGCCGCATCTCGCTGGGCGACTACGTGGGCGCGGAAGACGCGCTGACGAAGGCGCTCAACCTCGCGCCGAACGAGCCGCAGGCCGTGTCGCTGCTCGGATGGGCGCAGATGCTTCAGGAAAAGTACGATGACGCACTGATGCAGTTCCAGAAGGTGCTGATGCGCGAGCCGGCGAATGCGCTCGCCCGCATCAACGTGGGATACATCTGCCTGAAGAAGCGGATCTTCGGCGAGGCCATCGAGCATCTCTCGCGCGCGATTCGCCTGGACAGCGATCGCAAGGCCACGTTGTACGCGCACTTCTACCTCGGGCTGGTGTATCTCGAGCGGGACATGTTCGAGGACGCCCAGACGTTCTTCCAGAAGACGCTCGCGCTGGGGCCGAACCTCATCGAGGCGTACTACGAGCTCGGGCGCGCCTTCTGGTTCAACGGGCAGCGCGAGGAGGCGGTCCAGACGTGGCGCGACGGCTTCGCGGCGAACAAGTTCAATCCGTGGGGAAAGAAGTGCGCCGAGGTGCTGCAGACCGTGGAGCAGGGCGGGGAGCCGTAGGCCGTCTCCCCGCGTGCGTGCGGCGCGCGCTCGCCATGCTCGTGACGCTCGCGCTGTTCGGGATGACGGCGTCGGCCGCCGGCCAGGACGACGCCCCGCGCCGCCTCGATGTCGGACGCTTCACCGCGGTGTACTTCCCGCAGGATGAGGCACTCGCCCGCTCGTTGCTGGCCAGCGCCGCGGCCAACGACAGCTTTCCCTGGCTTCCCCGTCCGCGGCAGCGTGTGCTCGTCGCCATCGCACCGGACGCGGCCCACTTTCGGGCCTGGGCAGGGCCAGCCGCCCCCGAGTGGGGCGCCGCGCTCGCCTTTCCGGAGTCTCGTCGCGTCGTGATGCAGGGCCACTCGGCGGGCGCCGACGCGGGCGATCCAGTGAACGTGCTGCGCCACGAGCTCGCGCATCTCGCGCTGCACGAGCGGCTCGGGGACCGGCCGCCCCGCTGGTTCGATGAAGGGTACGCGAGCGTGGCCGCGCGCGAATGGCGGCG
>JALYXJ010000209.1 GCA_030947165.1 Gemmatimonadota bacterium | reverse complement strand
CGGCGATACCGGTCTTGCCCCCGTAGCCATTGGTCGGCACCGCGATGCCGGAGACGCCGGACGGGTCTGCGCCGCAATTGTCGACGCCCGAGATCGTGGCCGAGTTGCCGTTCACGCCCAGCCCGGACAGGCTCGTCCAGCCGGCGACGATGTTGATGACCTTGAGGTCCCAGTACGCGTACTGCGCCACTGTCCGCTCGGCAACGACATTACTAAGGAAGCCGTGCGTGGTCGAGTTGCGGAGCAGGGCGCTGAGACGCGTCGTGGTGTCCACGCCGCGCGAGCGAATCAGATAGATCGCCGGCCGCTTCATGCCGAGATTGCGCGCCACGCGCTGCGCCACCACGGTCGCGTAGCCGCCCGGCAGCGTCACCGTGGTGGACTCGTACGTCGTGGTCGGCGGCGAGCCGCACTGGGCGCAATAGCCGGACGACCGGCGATCGCGCATCGCCACGAAGTCCTGGAGCCCATTCTCGGCGAGGGCGAACGCGCGCGCCTCGGCACGCTGCGAGTTGTTGGTCTGGATCTCCGTCGTCGTGGAGGCGAACCCCGCCGCAAGGGACACGGTGAGCACCGCGATCACGAGAAGAACCAGCGGGAGCGCGAAGCCGTGCCGCTCGGGCGACGTGGCCGGCTCGGCGGAGGGGTTGTGGTCGACTCGTGGCTCGATCATGGATCTCTCCTGTCTTTGAAGTACACGGCCGTGCGGATCTTGGACAGCTTTGGACCCTTGCTGCCGGCCGGAGTTGTCGGACTACGCGCGTTGAGGACCAGATCGAGTCCCTTGATCTGGTTCAGGTTGCTGGGCGGTGCAACCTGGGAGGTGTCATTGTTCAGCACATAAAACTTGAACTTCGCCGACGTGTCGAATGGGGCGATGATCTCGTCGCGCGGCCCATTCGTGACCTGCCGGTACAGCCCGCGCATGCCCGGATAGGCGGTGGAGGTGTTGAAGGCGTAGGTGATCTCCTGCCACAGGAACACCGGGTCGCCGGTCTTCGCGTTCGGCAGCGTGGGATTGAGACTCATCGTACGCCCACCGCGGACGCGGCCGCTCGCCGAATCGCGAAAGACGATCGAGTCCACGGCCGGACCCGTCGCCGAGTTGTCCGTGCACACCGTGGCAGTGCCGAAGGTCGGCGCCGTGCCGGTAGAGGGACGGAACTGGAAGACGCCCGCCGAGTCCCACGCCACGCCCCCGTACGTCGCCATGGCGTAGAGGGCGGAATCCACCGGGACCATGCTGGCGGTCGTCGTGCCCGACGCATGCGCGCAGATGATGCCGTAGACATACGGCACGCGCACCTTGATGGAATCGCGGTACGCCGCCTGGATGGCGAGGGTGTCCTGCACCATGCGCAGGTCGGTCATCATCACGTTGTACGCGTCTCGCGTGACGCTGCGCGAGTTGCGGTACGATTCCTGGCTCTCGGCGAAGCGGCCCTGGATCATGAGCAGCTTCACGAGCGCGCCGCCGACGATGCCGAGGATCACGAGTCCGACGATCAGTTCGGGCAACGTGACACCGCGACGCCGACGGATGGGACCTGTCGATTGAGTGCGCATCACGGACCCGAGTAGTTGAGGGGGCTGGACAGATTCGGCGAGCGCCGGCGAAGCATGATCGAGTCACTGAACTTCGCGTCGCTCGCGTTCGCGGTCTTCGGGATGATCACCACCTTCACCGCGTAACGCAGAGAATCCCAGGAGTTGCTGGTGACGCGATAGACGGTATCCTTGCGGATGAACTTCAGCGTCGGGATGCCGGAGGGAATCGTGTCCTGCGTGCCGGCGGTCGCGTACTTCGACAGTGAGTCGTACGGGATAGCCGCGTAGCGGTTCATCTGCTGCACGACGATGTAGTTGCGCTGGGCAAAGAGCTCGGCCAGGTGCGCGTTGGTGGCGATGCGCTGCGAGAGGAGGCTGAGCGAGCCGATCACCGTCGCGAGCAGCGCGAGCGCGACGATGATCTCGACGAACGAGAACCCGGCGCGGCGCTGGCGGGTGTTGGAAGAGGAGGGCGTCATTTCTTGATCACCCGAACGAGACCGCCGCGCTGCATCGAGATCGTGCGCTTCTGGTCTTTGTTGATGATGTGGATATTCAGGGAGTCGGCGGCGAGGCCGGGCGGATAGATCTCGATCATCGACTTCGAGACGGCGAACATCGTCTTGTCCAGCTTGTAAGGGCTGTCCGGTCCCATCGTCCGCGTGCGGAACAACAGGGTGTCCGACCGATCGCTGACCAGGAACCGGACGTTCGTCGAGTCCCAGGTGATGCGGACCGGCTTTCGATTGCGGCCGACGATGGAGAACGCCATCTGCAGATCGTAGGACACGGTCTGCGCGGCCCGATCGAGCCGGACCTGGTTCACGATGCGCGTGAACCCGACCATGGCGAACGAGGTTATGACAGCGATCATCGAAAGGACGATCAGCAGCTCGAGCATGGTGAAGCCCGGCCGGGTCGTCGGTCTAGCGGTCTGATCCATAGAGCCTGTACTGGCACTTCCCAGGCCCGTATCCGTAAACGCATGTAGCGTCATATATGCCAATGCCTTAGGACGTCATGGCTGCTACCGGTGCCGTCGAAAACCACAGCCCCAGTCACGGATTCTGCACGTTTTCTTGCGCCCGCTACCTTTCTGACGCACCCCCCCGGTCGGCCGTCACCTCCCGCGGAGTTTCCCTAGTCATGCGAATTGCGAAACTCGGTGTCGTCGGCGCCGGGACCATGGGGAGCGGCATCGCCGCCCTCGCCGCTTCGGCCGGAATTCCCGTCGTTCTCCTTGACATTGCCGGCGCCGAGGGGGATCGCAGCGGGCCTGCCAAGGCTGGTCTCGAACGGGCCAAGAAGGCCCGGCCAGCCGCCTTCATGGACCCGGCACGCGCGCCGCTCATCACCCTCGGCAACCTCGACGACAACCTCGAGATGCTCCGGGACGTCGACCTGGTGCTCGAAGCGATCATCGAGCAGCCGGGGCCGAAGCAGGCACTGTACGCGCGCCTCGAGCCGCTGCTCAAGGCGACGACCATCGTCGCCAGCAATACGTCGGGAATCCCGATGCAGGTGCTCACCGAGGGGCGCAGCCCGCGCTTCAAGCAGCACTTCCTCGGAATGCATTTCTTCAATCCGCCGCGCTACCTGCATCTGCTCGAGCTCATTCCCACCGCCGACACCTTGCCCGACGCGCTCGACGCCACGCGCCGCTTCAGCGAGACGGTGCTGGGCAAGGGGATCGTCATCGCCAAGGACGTTCCCGGCTTCGTGGCCAACCGACTCGGTGTCTACGGGATGGTCGCCGCGATGAAGGGGCTCATGGAGTCCGAGCTCACGATCGACGAGGTGGATGCCCTCACCGGCCCACTGCTCGGCCGCGCCAAGAGCGCCACCTTCCGCACCGCCGACATCACCGGGCTCGATGTGCTGCTTCACGTCTCGAAGGGACTCAGCGCCAGCACGGGAGAGGATTTCTCGATGCCCGCGTGGGTCGAGTCACTTGCAGGGAGCGGTCGCCTGGGCGACAAGACGGGCGCAGGGTTCTACAAGAAAGTGGGGAAGGACATCCAGACGCTCGACTGGCACACGCTGGAGTACGTCCCCCAGCAGAAGATCGAGGATCCGGCGCTCGGCGCGCTGATGAAGGAGCCGCTCGAGAAGCGACTGCCGATGGCGGCCAAGCTACCGGGCAAGTACGGCGACTTCGTGCGCAACTATCTGCTGCGCATGTCGCACTACGTCCTGAAGACGACCCAGTCGATCGCGCATGACATCGTCTCGGTCGATCGCGCGATCGAGTGGGGATACGCCTGGGAGGCAGGGCCCTTCCAGCAGATGGACGCGCTCGGCCACGGCTTCCTTCAGGAGGGGTTCACTCGACTCCAGCTCGAGGTGCCGGCGCTGCTCGCCAAGGCGAAGGACGGCGCCTTCTATCATGCGCGCGAGGGGACGTGGAATTACCTCTCCTTCGCCGGCACGTATGAGAGAGTCCCGCCGGTACCGAGCCAGATCGCGCTCGACACCGTGCGTGCGCGCAAGGGCGCCGTCGTCGACAGCTCGCGGGATGCGAACCTGCTCGACCTCGGTGACGGCGTGCTCCTGATGGAAGCGCGCAGCAAGTTGAACACGATGGGCGCGGGCGTCCTCGCGATGATTCGCAAGGGGCTCGACCGCGTAGCGGAGGGGAAGTACGTCGGCCTCGTGATCGGCAACGACGATCCGCGCGCCTACAGCGCCGGTGCCGATCTCGGCGCGGTGGTGTCGCAGGTACAGGCCGGCGACTGGAAGGGGCTGGACGAGATGGTGCGCTACTTCCAGGAGGGTGCGCAGCTCGTGCGCCGCGCCCCCTTCCCCGTGGTGGCGGCGCCCTTCGGGCTCACGTTGGGCGGCGGGGCGGAGTACGCGCTGCACGCCGATCGCATCCAGGCGCACGCCGAGCTGTACATGGGACTCGTTGAGGCGGGGGTCGGCCTCATCCCGGCCGGCGGCGGAACCAAGGAGCTCCTGTTCCGGTTTACAGAGCAGCTGGTTCCGTACGACGAGGCCGATCCATTCGAAGCGGTGAAGCGGGCGTTCAAGGTCATCGCGATGGCGACGACGAGCACGAGCGCGCTCGAGGCGCGATCCCTCGGCTTCTTACGCCCGGCAGCTGATAGGATCACCATGAACCGCGACCGCCTGATCGCCGACGCGAAGGCACGCGTGCTGGACCTGGCGCCAGACTACGTCGCGCCATCGCCGCGCACGATCACCGCGCTCGGCAAGGAAGCGCTCGGCAACCTGATGTACGCCGGCTGGGCGATGCGCGAGGGTGGCCAGATCACCGACCACGAGGTGCGGATCGCGCGCGAGCTGGCGTACGTACTGAGCGGAGGCGATGGTCCACCGCGCGTCGTGACGGAGCAGGACGTGCTCGACCTCGAGCGCGACGCCTTCCTCCGTCTGCTGGGTACGAAGGAAACGCAGGAGCGCATCGCCTACACGCTCAAGACCGGCAAGCCGCTCCGAAACTGACGCGAGCCATTGGAGAGGCCCGACACTCGCTCGCTCCTGCGGGATGACAACAGGGAGACATGAAATGGCTGACACCAACAACGAAGTCGTGATTGTTTCGGCGGTCCGTTCGGCCGTCGGAAAGGGAAAGAAGGATGGCGCGTTGAGCTCCACGCATCCGGTGGAGTTGTCGGCGCTCGTGATGAAGGACGCGATCGCGCGCGCGGGCATCGACCAGGCGACGATCGACGACGTGGCGTGGGGCTGCGCGATGCCGGAGGCGTCGCAGGGACTCAACGTCGCGCGGCTCTCGGCGCTGCGCGCCGGGCTGCCAGTGGAAGTGCCGGCCCAGACGATCAACCGCTTCTGTTCCTCGGGGCTGCAGACGATCGCCAACGGCGCCATGCAGATCACGAGCGGCATGGCCGACGTCGTGCTCGCCGGCGGCGTGGAGATGATGAGTCAGGTGCCGATGTCAGGCTATCACGCCCGGCTCGATCCGGATGCGATGGAGTCGTACATCGGCATGGGCTTCACCGCGGAGCGCGTCGCCGACCGCTGGAAGATCAGTCGCGCCGATCAGGATGCGTGGGCGCTCGGCAGCCAGCAGAAGGCGGCGAAGGCGATGGGCAGCGGCGCCTTCGACCGACAGATCACGTCAGTGCCGGTCGAGCGTGTAACGTGGAAGGGGACGACCAAGAACGTGGAGACCCTGCAGTTCCAGCGCGACGAGCTGGTGCGCGCCGAGACGACGGCGGAAGGGCTGGCCAAGCTGAAGCCCGCGTTCAAGGCGAACGGTACGGTGACGGCCGGCAACGCGAGCCCGTACTCGGACGGTGCCGCGGCGCTGGTGCTGATGCGGCGCGCGAATGCCGATGCGCTCGGGCTCAAGCCGCTGGCGCGCTTCGTCAGCTTTGCCGTGGCCGGCGTGGATCCCGACATCATGGGGGTGGGCCCGATCAAGGCGGTGCCCAAGGCGCTCGCTCGCGTGGGGATGAAGATGAGCGACCTCGATCTCATCGAGTTCAACGAGGCGTTCGCGGCGCAGGTGCTTGCGGTGGTGCGCGAGCTCGGGATGCCGGAAGACAAGGTGAACGTGAACGGCGGCGCGATCGCGCTCGGCCATCCACTCGGCGCCACCGGCTCGAAGCTCGCCACCCAACTGATACACGAACTCGCGCGCCGCGGCGGCGGACTCGGCATGGTGACGATGTGCGTCGGCGGAGGGATGGGCGCCGCAGGAATTTTTGAAGTGTACGCGGCGTAGCTTCGAACGTGTCGCGTGGCCGGGTGCCCTCTGGGCGGGATGGCGGCGCGTGGCGCGTGTTGGGCGCGAATTACGTGACACGTGTTGAC
>JALYXJ010000208.1 GCA_030947165.1 Gemmatimonadota bacterium | reverse complement strand
GGCGAGGATAGCGGCGCACGCTCGCGCGCGGCGCGTAAGCGCAAAGCGGTAACAGAGCACGTGCAGAATGCCTCAGGACGATGGAAGACAGCGCCAGCGGTTCGAGTGCAGGATAATGCGCGCCTGGGCCCGCGAGCGCCAGCGCCATCGCTGGCGATCCTCCCCCTCGACGCCACAAGCGCGTAAGTTCTCCACTGGTCTGCCAACGGAACGGGAGTCGCCGTGCACATTAGCGACATGAACTGGATGCAGGTAGAGCAATACCTACAGCACGATGACCGTGCCGTGCTGCCGCTAGGCAGCACGGAGCAGCACAGCCATTTGCGGCTCACGGTGGACTGCATCCTCCCCGAGCGCGTTGCCGCGGAGGCCGCCGAGCCACTTGGCGTTCCGGTGTTCCCCGTCTTGGCGTACGGTGTAACGCCGTACTTCCGCGAGTTCCCGGGCTCGATCTCGCTTAGCGTCGAGACGCACCTGCATGTCGTGCGCGACATCCTCGACAGCATGGCGCACAGCGGCTTCCGGCGCATCCTGATCGTCAACGGCCACGGCGGCAACGCCGCCGTGCAGCAGCTCGCGCAAGAGTGGACCGCCGATCACCCTGATTGCCGAGTGCTCTTCCACAGCTGGTGGAACGCGCCGCGCACCTGGGCGAAGGTGCAGGCGATCGACCCCATCGCCTCGCACGGGTCGTGGATGGAGAACTTCCCGTGGACCCGGCTCCCCGGTGTCGATCTCCCCGCTACGCAGCGCCCGATGGTGGATCTCGCCCGGGTGCGCTCGCTCGATCCGGTCGCGCTGCGAGAGTACCTCGGCGACGGCAACTACGGTGGCCTGTATCAGCGCTCCGACGAGGACATGCTCGCCCTCTGGCAGGTGGCGGTTGAAGAAACGCGGGACTTGCTCTCCGGCTCGTGGGGCAACGCGTCCTAGCGACGCAGGCGACGATGCGTTGTCTCATCTGGGGCGCGGGCGCGATCGGGGGCACCATGGGCGCGCACCTCGCGCGAGCCGGCCACGATGTGACGCTGGTCGATACGGCCAGCGAGCACGTCGCCGCGATTGACCGCTCCGGGCTCTGCATCACCGGACCCCTCTCGGCGTTCACCGTCCGGGTGCCCGCCTTCACCGCCGAAACGTTGGCCGGCGAGTGGGACACGATCGTCCTCGCCACCAAAGCGCATCACACCGAGATGGCGGCGTGCGCGCTGCTCCCGCACCTGACCGCCGCCGGCTGTGTGATCTCGGCGCAGAACGGGCTCAACGAGCTCACGATCGCGACCGTCGTCGGCGCCGGCCGCACCGTGGGTGCGTTCGCCAACTTCGGCGCGGACTACATCGCGCCAGGCGTAATTCACTACGGCGGCCGGGGGGCGGTGGTCGTCGGCGAGATCGATGGACTCGTCACCCCGCGCGCCATCTCGATCCGCGATGCCTGGCTCGACTTCGACGATCGCGCGATCGTCACGCCGAATATCTGGGGCTACCTGTGGGGCAAGGAGGCCTACGGCGCGATGCTGTTCGCCACCGCGCTCACCAACGAATCGATCGCAAGCGCGCTCGCGCTGCCGGCGTATCGCGATCTCTACATCGCGCTGGCGCGGGAGATTCTTGCCGTCGCCGCGGCGCGCGGGGTGCGGCCCGAGGGATTCGACGGGTTCGATCCGGCCGCGTACCTGCCAGAGACGTCGCCCGGCGCCGCGGAGCGGTCACTCGACGATCTCGTCGCGTTCAATCGCCGGTCGGCCAAGACGCATAGCGGCATCTGGCGCGACCTGGCAGTGCGAAAGCGACCCACCGAAGTCGATGCGCAGCTCGGGATCGTCGTGACGCTTGGAGCTCAGGCCGACATCGCGACGCCGCTCACCGCCCGTCTCGTCGAGCTGATTCACGACATCGAGAACGGTCTCCGCACGCAATCGCTCGACACACTGGACACGCTCGCCGCGATCCTTCCCGTCCGAGGCAACACGTGAACCTCGAGTTCAGCGGCAAGACGGCGATCGTCACCGGCGCCGCCCATGGCTTTGGGCGCGCAATCTGTCTGGCGCTCGCTCGAGGCGGCGCGAGCGTCTGGGGCTGCGACGTGGTGGAGAGCGAGCTATTCGAGACACGGCAGCTCTGCAATGCCGGCGGCGGAGGAGCGTGCACCGTGCGGGTCGTGGACGTGCGCGACAAGCGCGCGGTCGAGCGGCTCGTCGCCGAGGCGTCTGCGGTCACGGGCCGCGTCGACATCCTGGTGAACAATGCCGGCGGCGTACTGGGGCAGGTGGGGCGTCCGCTCGAGGAGGTGACGGCGGAAGAGTGGCAGAGCATCTTCGACGTCAATGTCAGCGGAGCGTTCTACTTCTCGCAAGCCGTCGCGCCCGGCATGAAGGCCGCGCGCGGCGGCCGCGTGATCAACATCTCGAGCGGTGCCGGACTGGGTATCAGTCTCACCGGCATCCAGGCGTACGCGTCCGCGAAGGCTGCCCAGATCGCGCTCACTCGGCAGCTCGCGCACGAGCTGGGGCCATGGGGCATCACGGTCAACAGCATCGCGCCGGGTTTCGTGCGCTCCAACGCGGCGACCGAGCGGCAGTGGGCGTCCTATGGCGAGGAGGGGCAACGAGCGCTCATCGAGGGCATCGCGCTCAAGCGGCTGGGCACGGCCGAGGACATCGCCTACGGCGTCCTCTTCTTCGCATCCGAGCACGCCAGCTGGATCACCGGCCAGGTGATCTCGATCGACGGCGGCAAGTGATGGCGAACGCGCCTGGGCTGGCCGATGTGCTCGCCCATCTCGAGGCGAATCGCGATCGCATTCTCTCCGAGCTGATCGACTTTGCCGCGATCCCGAGCGTGAGCACCGATCCCGCGCACGCCCCGGACATCGACGCGGCGGCTCGCTGGGTCTCCACTGCGCTCGCCGCGGCAGGGCCGCTCACCCTGCGAACGATCCCGACCGCCGGCAATCCGGTCGTCTACGCCGAGTGGCTCGGAGCGCCCGGCAAGCTGACGGCGCTCGTGTATGGGCACTATGACGTCCAGCCGGCCGATCCTTTGGAGGAATGGATCAGCCCTCCGTTTTCGCCGACGGTGCGCGATCGGCGTCTCTATGCGCGCGGCGTGTCCGACGACAAGGGACCCATGTTGATCCCGATCGAGGTCGCCAAGGCGTTCTTCGCGGTGACGGGCGGCTTGCCGATCAACATCAAGTGCCTGTTCGAGGGAGAGGAGGAGATCGGCAGCCCGAGCCTCGACGCATTCATCCGGGATAACACGGACCTGCTCGCTGCCGACGTCGTGCTCTCGGCGGATGGCGCGATGTGGCGTGTCGACGAGCCATCGCTCACCGTGGCGAGCCGCGGTCTGGCCGGGCTCGAGCTCACGCTCACCGGGGCATCCAAGGATCTGCACTCGGGCCGACACGGCGGCGGCGTCGCCAACCCGCTGAATGCCATGGCGCGTCTGATCGCGAGCCTCCACGAGCCGAGTGGCCGGGTGGCGGTGGCCGGCTTCTACGATCGCGTCCGCGAGATGACCGCGGCCGAGCGCAGCGCCATCTCGGCACTCCCGTTCGACGAAGCGCGGTAT
>JALYXJ010000203.1 GCA_030947165.1 Gemmatimonadota bacterium | reverse complement strand
CTGCAATACCGACTGCACGCGGGTGACATACGCATTCAACACGGGAAGATCCCGCCACCAGGCATTCCGCGAGTTGAATTCCGACGACGCATAGAATTCCCAGCCGGGCCATGGTGCATCCGCGGGTGAGTAGGCAGTGCCGTGATAGACGAGATGGTTGATGCCGGCCAGAAAAAGCTGATCGGCGGCGCGCTTCATCTCATCGAGCGACGTCGAGAAATGCTCGCCCAACCAGGTGAACGCCTCGGCCGACGCGAGCCGACGGCCGGCGACGTGCGCGGCCGAGGACGCGAACCGGAACACCAACGGATCGGCGTCGGCGCCGCCGAGTGGCCCGAAGCTCTCCGTTTCCGGAATGTCGGCGGCGGCGTAAAGGTCGAGCAGATTCCCCGGCGAGCCGTGTGCCTGCTCGCGCATCAGGCTCCCGCGCGCGTGCGACCAGGTCGTGAGCTGCTGGACGAAGTTCTCCAGCAGCATTTCATCCAACGTCTGCCGGTAGTCGGACTTCACGCGAGCGACGTGATCGGGCTCACCCGCCCCGGCGAGGGCCGTCAGTTCCGTCGTGAGATCGTAGCCGCGCCGCCGGGCAAAGGCGGCGGCCAGCTCGGTCGAGCCGTCGCCCGTGTACTCGAAGGAATCGTGAAAGAAGGAGCGCACCGTGCCTCGCGGCAGCGGTGCGAGTCGATCGGCGAAGGCGATCAGGTAGCGGTCGGTCGCGGCGCGCGAGAAGACGTCGATTGCCGCGCCCTCGCCGCCTGGCGCAGGCCGCTTCACCCGATCGCCGGAGGGCCGGATCGCCAACGTGTACGCGCCGGCGCGCGCGGAGTCCCTCGTCAGGCTCAATGACGCATTGGCATCAGTGGCAGGAACGAACGGGCCGCCCATCCTCCAGCCTGAGCCCTGCGGAAGATCGACGCCCATGCCAAGTCCGCGCGCCGTGCTCGCCGTGTGCGCGAGTAGCTCGACCCATCGGGGCGACAGGTACGGCACCGACGCCGACTCCGCGCCGCGCACGCCGTAGATCGCGGTCACCTCGACGCCCCCGAATCCGGCATTGGCGAGTTGCCGCAGCTCCGCCGAGATCTGCCGGCGCGTGACCGCGCTGCCCATCCACCACCATCGCGCCCAGGGCCTGGTGTCGAGGCCGGGCGTCGGCCACGCGACGGCGTCCTGGGGAGCTTGCGCACGCGCCGCCGGCGAGACCAGCGTCACCAGCAGCGCCAACAGGCGAAGGCGATGCCGGAGGGGGCGTGTGAGGAGGGATGGCACGCGCCAAGTTGCCGGCCGGTCCCGGGCGCCGCAACGACTGCACTGTCGCACCCGCGTGGGCACGCAGGTTGCTTCTGACCGCGGTGGATCGATCCCAATCGTGAACCCCTATCCCGGTTGACGAATGCCAGGATATCGAGCGCTCCCGAGTAACACCGGCGGAGGCGCCGCGAGTGAGGCGCGGATGGCCGAAGCGGTTCAACGACATGGCGATCTTCCCAGCGCGACCCGGTTGCTCGAAGCCGCGCTCGCGGCCAGCGCAGAGGTCAGCCCGGTGCTTCCCGGCTGGCTCTGTGGGCGACTGGCCGCGCTTTATCGCACCCAGGCCCGCTACGACGACGAAGTGCATCTTCTGGAGCGCTATCGCGAGTCGCAGTCGAGTGATGACTCCCGGACCCGCTATGACGCCCGCCTCTCGAAGGCGCAGGCGATCGCGCACAAGAAGCGCCGCAGTGATTCCACCGCGCTGGACTCGATTCGCGATCTCACTCGTCGCCGACGCTCCGACTCTCCGGGGGTCGAGCTCCCACCCATGCCCACCGTCAGCTTCTCCGAGGACGCGATGTCCAATCTTCGCGCGGCGCTGGCTCTGCCGGCGGCCGATCCGCGCGCCGGAGTGCTGCTGCGCGACGTCGTGACGCAGCTCTGCATCGAAGCGCGAGCGGTCGGCAACCGCGCCGAGCATATCGTGAGCGCCATCAAGTCGGCATGGAGCGACGCGCCCCGACCAGCCGGCGCCGACGAGCACGAGTGGCGCGCGCGCTACGAGCAGGCGCTCGCGTGGTGCATCAGCGTGTATTTCGAGGAGCCGGAGCCCACCCGCTAGCTGTGATTACCGGACACGTTGTTTCGCAGTAAGGCTGTTCACTCGGTCATGACGGAGGCAAGGTGGGGTTGTCGAGACGCCCACCAAGCCACTGTCAGAGGACCGAGTGAACAGCCACAAGAATGCACGGCTGGGGTTCGCCGGGCGAGTCTGCCTCGTCGAACGCGTGCTACGCAATCGCTGGCGGGTGTCCACCGCCGCGGCCGCATTTGGGATCAGTCCGCAGAGCGCACGGAAGTGGCTGCGACGCTATCGAGCGGAGGGACGGGCTGGCCTCGCTGATCGGTCCTCGCGGCCACATCAATCGCCTCGCCGACTCCCCGCCCGCTTGGAGCAACGGATCGCTCGGCTGCGCGCGCAGCGGAAATCAGGCCCGGCGATCGCCGATGCCCTCGGCCTCCCCCTCTCGACCGTGGGCGATGTCCTGCGTCGCTTGGGCCTCGGACGGCTCCCGCCACTCGTGCCGCGGCCCGCGATCGTCCGGTACGAACGCGCCGAGCCGGGCGAGTTACTCCATCTCGACGTCAAGAAGCTGGGGCGCATCGGGCGGAATGGCACGGCGGGCCGACGCATGTCCCACGAACGGCGCGCCGGCTATCGCCAAGCCGCCCTCGGCTGGGCGTGTCTCCACGTCGCGATCGATGATTGCTCCCGCGTCGCCTATGCTGAGCTCTTGCCGGATGAGTCCGCGGCGAGTGCGGTGCTGTTCCTCGAGCATGCCCTCGCGTGGTTCACGTCGCTCGGCGTTGCCGTCCAGGCGGTGATGACGGACAACGCCTTCTGCTACGTGAAGCGCCGGTTTCCCGCGATGACGGCCGCGCTCGGCCTGCGGCATCTGCGCACCCGCCCCTACACCCCACGCACGAATGGCAAAGCGGAGCGCTTCATCCAGACCGCGCTCCGCGAATG
>JALYXJ010000160.1 GCA_030947165.1 Gemmatimonadota bacterium | reverse complement strand
ACCGACAACGACGGCAAGATCATCCCCCCGCCACCCAATCTCGCCGCGCTCAAGTTCCGCGAGGAGGAGGGCTCGTTTCTCGTCGGCGCGCTCGCCGGCCTGGTGAGCAAGTCCAAGAAGGTCGGCTTCGTGGGAGGGATGAACTTTCCTCTCATCCACAAGTTCGAGATGGGCTACAAGGCCGGAGTGAAGGCGGTCTGTCCCGACTGCGAGGTGATCGCGCAGTACGCGGGCGTCACCCCGGAAGCGTTCCGCAATCCCGGGAAGGGCAAGGAACTCGCGCTCAGCCAGTATCAGCAGGGCGTGAACGTGATCTTTCACGCGTCGGGCTCCACCGGCCTCGGCGTGTTCGAGGCGGCGCGGCAGACCGGCAAGCTCGCGATCGGCGTGGACGCGGATCAGTACAACGAGGCACCGGGCTACGTGCTCACGTCGATGGTGAAGGGCGTGGACAACGCCACCTTCGACGTGATCAAGCGCGTGAAGGAGGGTCGCTTCAAGGGCGGCATCTATCAGTACGGCCTCGCCGAGAACGGCGTGGGCTACGTGTACGACGCGAACAACGAGAAGCTCATCCCGGCCGATGTCCGCGCGAAGCTGGAGCAGCTGAAGCAGGAGATCATCGCCGGACGGATCAAGGTCCCGAGCACCAGGTAGATGACCGCCGCGCATCGCGTCCGTCCCGCCTCCACCGTCGGCATGTTGGCTGTACTTCGTACCATGTACCATCTACCACATACCCTGTACGTGCTATTCGGCGCAGCAGCCTGGCTCGTGGTGCACACCGAATCGGCCGTAGAGGGTAGTGGTACAGGGTACTAGGTACGCGGTACGGCCATGAAAACCATCGCCGGTCCGCGACCTCACGTCGTGCGACGTAACCTCCGTGAACAGGCATGACTGAGAGAGCCCTCCCGCCGGCAATCCTGCTCCGCGGCATCGACAAGTCCTTCGGGCCCGTACGTGCCAACCGCGGGGCCGAGCTCGAGGTCGCCAGCGGCGAGATCCATGCGCTCGTCGGTGAGAACGGCGCCGGCAAGTCCACGCTCATGCGCGTGTTGAGCGGGATGTATCACGCCGACGCCGGCTCCATGGAGGTGAACGGCCGCGACGTCACGGGCTGGAGCACGAGCGCTGCGATCGACGCCGGTGTGGGCATGGTGCATCAGCATTTCATGTTGGTCCCCACGCTCACGGTGGCGGAGAACGTGGTGCTGGGCTCC
This sequence comes from Gemmatimonadota bacterium, assembly GCA_030947165.1. The sequence goes on along the minus strand of JALYXJ010000160.1, from coordinate 8,792 downwards.
GAGATCACGCGCGGCCCCATGCTCGATCGCGCCGCCGCCGAGCAGGCGGTGCGCGACCTCAGTGCGCGCACCGGGCTGGCGGTGCCGCCCGACAAGCTGGTCGCCGACCTCTCGGTGGGCGAGGCGCAGCGGGTCGAGATCCTCAAGACGCTCTATCGCGGCGCGAAGATCCTCATCCTCGACGAGCCCACGGCCGTGCTGTCGCCGCCCGAAGTGGTGGAGCTGTGGCAGGTGCTGCGCTCGCTGCGCGATGCCGGCGGCACGGTCGTGCTGATCACCCACAAGCTCGACGAGGTGATCGACGTGAGCGATGCGATCACCGTGATGCGGCAGGGCGCCACCGTCACGCGGATGCCGACCAGCGGCGCCACGCCGCAGGCGATCGCGCGCGCCATGGTCGGCCGCGACGTCGCGCTCGCGCTCGACGCCTCGTATGGTGGCATCTCGGCGTCCGCCCCGCCGCTGCTCGAGGTCCGCGACCTCACCGTGGCCGGCGCGCGACGCGCCGTCGTGGTGGACCACGTGAGCTTCACGATCGCGCCCGGCGAGATCCTCGGTGTGGCCGGTGTGGAGGGCAATGGACAGACCGAGCTGGTCGAGGCGCTCGCCGGGTTGCGGGGTGCAATGGGAAAGATCATTCTCGCCGGCCGCGACCTCGCCGGCAGCACGGTGCGCGAGCGTGGCGACGCCGGCGTCTCGCACATCCCCGAAGACCGTCACGAGCGCGGCCTGCTCCTCGACTACTCCGTGGCGGAGAATCTGATCCTCGGCCAGCAGCATCGCTTTACTCGCGGCGTCACGCTCGACCGGGCGCGCCTCGCGGAGCATGCGAGCCGGCTCATTGCGGCGTACGACATCCGGCCAGCGGATCCGGAGCTCCCGGCGCGCGCATTGTCGGGAGGGAACCAGCAGAAGATCGTCGTCGCTCGCGAGATGGCGCGCGACTTCAAGCTGCTGCTCGCCGCGCAGCCCACGCGTGGCGTCGACGTTGGCGCGATCGAGTTCATCCACACACGGCTGCGCGAGGCACGCGACCGCGGCAAGGCGGTGCTGCTCGTCTCCGCCGACCTTGCCGAGGTGCTCGCCCTCGCCGACCGCGTGGCAGTGATGTACGGGGGCCGCTTCGTCGCCATCCTGCCCCGCTCCGAGGCGAGCCCCGACTCCCTCGGCCCGTACATGACTGGCGCCGAGCACGCCGCATGAACCCACGCCATCGCGTCGCGCTCGAGGAGGCGATCCTTCCGCCGCTCGTCGCGCTGCTGATCGCCGCGGTCGTGGGCGACGCGCTGATCCTCACCTTCGGTCAGTCGCCCGGCGCCGTGTACAGACTGCTGCTCGAGGGTACCTGGGGAAATGCGTACGGGTTCGGGCAGGTGCTGTACAAGGCCACGACGCTGACATTCACTGGCCTTGCAGTGGGTGTCGGTTTGAGAGCTGGCCTGTTCAACATCGGCGCCGAGAGCCAGCTCGCCATGGGCGGCTTCACAGCCGCGCTCGTGGGCCTGCTGCTGCCGGGCGGTATCCCCGCGCTCCTGTGTCTTCCCATCTACATCCTGGCCGCGGGCCTGGGCGGCGGCGTGGTCGGCGCGGTGCCAGGGGTGCTCAAGGCGAAGTTCGGTGCACACGAGGTCATCGTGACCATCATGCTCAACTTCGTGGTGCTCGCGCTGCTCAACTATCTCACGAGTGCCAGGATCCACGTGCCGGACACGCTGCACACGCCGGAGCTCCGGAGCGGCGCGCTGCCACGGCTCGGCGATTTCATCGCGCCGTTTCATGGCTCCGCCGCCAATGTGACGATCCTGCTCGCGATCGCGACGGCCGCGGCGATCGGCTGGTTCCTGTTCCGCACGCGGGCCGGATTCGAGCTGCGCGCGGTCGGGCTTCAACCGGCGGCGGCGGAGTATGCCGGCGTGAACGTCGCAGCCGTCACCTGGCGCGCCCTGGCTGCGTCGGGCGCGATCGCCGGGCTCGGTGGCCTCAACTACGTGCTCGGCTACAAGCACTACTACGAGGAGGGCTTCGCGACCGGTGCCGGCTTCCTCGGGATCGCCGTGGCGCTGGTGGGGCGGAGTCATCCCGTGGGCATCTGCCTGGCGGCGCTGCTGTTTGCTACGCTGTCGCAGGGCGGACTCGCCGTGAACGCGCTCGTCCCCAAGCAGATGGTGGACGTGCTCCAGGCAGTGGTCATCCTGGCTGTGGCCGTTTCTGTTCCTGAAGTGCGTCGCCTGCTGCGTGGCGCGCGCGGGAGTGCTCGCACATGATCGCCTTCGCCTTTCTCGCGCAGACGCTGCGCATCGCCATTCCGTATCTGCTCGCATCGGCGGGCGGCGTGATCAGCGAGCGCGCCGGCATGATCGCCCTCACCCTCGAGGGTTACATGCTCGGCGGCGCGTTCTGCGCCGTGGTGGGGAGCTATCTCACCGGGTCGCCCTGGTTCGGTGCGCTGTTCGCCGTGGTCGGAGGGGTGATGCTGGCGCTGCTGTATGCCGTGAGCACCATCCGCTTCCGGGCCGATCAGGTGGTCGTGGGCATCGCGATCAATCTATTGGCGATCGGGCTCACCAGGTTCTTCCTGCGACTGTTCTTCGACAGCTCCTCCAACTCGCCGCGCGTCACGGGCTTCGACGTGAGAGGCAGTGGCACGGGCTTCGCCGCGCTTGCGCACAACCCGCTCGTATGGGTCGGGCTCCTCATGATCCCGTGCACGGCGTGGCTCCTCTATCGCACGCCGTTCGGCCTGCGCGTGCGGGCGGTCGGCGAGCATCCAATCGCCGCGACATCGGTCGGGGTGCCCGTCAACCGCGTGCGATACCTGGCGGTCGCACTGAGCGGCATGCTCGCCGGCGTGGCCGGCGCGTACCTCGCGCTGGATCAGCACCAGTTCACCGACGGGATGACGGCCGGTCGCGGCTTCATCGCGCTCGCGGCCACGATCTTCGGCCGTTGGGACCCCGCGCGCGCGGGCCTCGCGTGCCTGCTGTTCGCCGCCGCGGAGACGCTGCAGATCCAGCTCCAGGGCTCGCAGGCGATCCCGTCGCAGTTCGTCGAGATGATCCCGTACCTGCTCACGATCATCGCCCTGGCGGGGGTGGTGGGACGCGCGGTGCCGCCCGCGGCGCTCGGCCGGACTGCGGCCGAATGAGGTTCCGGATCGACGCATGACGACGGCGAGCGACGGCCGAAAGCTGTGGGTACTGATGGTCACGGCCTTCATCGACATGGTGGGGCTGTTGATGGTCATCCCGCTGCTACCGTTCTACGCCAAGGCCCTCGGCCAGGGCGGTCTGGTCGTCGGCATGCTCGTGAGCTCCTTCGCCGTCGCGCAGCTCATCACGGCGCCGATGTGGGGACGGCTGTCGGATGCCTACGGCCGGCGCCCGGCGTTGCTGGTGGGGCTGACCGCGTCGGCCATTGCGTACGTGATCTTCGGCTTCGCGCTCGAGCTGCCGCACCCGCTCGTCTTCCTGTTTCTCTGCCGGCTCGTGCAGGGCGCGGGCGGTGGCACCGTGAGCGTGATCCAGGCCTACGTGGCCGACGCGACTGCGCCAAACGAGCGCGCGAAGGCCCTCGGCTGGCTGTCGGCCGCCACCAACGCCGGCGTGGCGATCGGCCCCGTGCTCGGCTCCCTCACCCACGCCTGGGGTCCACGAGGACCGGGACTCTTCGCCGCCGCGCTGTGCGTGGTGAACATGGCGTTCGCCTGGCGGTTCCTGCACGAGTCGCGCGACATGAAGGAAGCGGCGGAAGCGAAAGCCAGCACCACGCCACGGCCGCGCACCCGCGACGCGGTGGCGCACGTCATCACGCACTCCCATGAGCCCGCGTCGCGCCTGATCTGGATCTACGCGATCGCGATGGGCGCCTTTCAGGGGGTGACCTCGATGCTCGGCCTGTTCCTCGCGGTGCGATTCGCCGTCACGGAGAACACGATCGGCTACTTCTTCGCCTACACCGGCGTGATCAGTGTGCTCACGCGCGCGCTCGTGCTCGGCCGGATGGTGGACCGGTACGGTGAGGCGAAGCTCGCCCGTTTCGGCTCCACGCTGCTCGCGATCGGCATCGCCCTGCTCGCGTTCATCCGGCCGCTCGCCGACCCCGCGGGTCTCGCGGCGCGGCTCGGGGGAATTCTTCCGCCGAGCGCCGTGGCGGTGCTCCCCTACGTGCCGCTCGCGCTGGCGGTGGCGCTGCTCCCCCTCGGGACCGCCTTCACCTTTCCGTGCGTGACCGCGCTGCTGTCCCGGGTGATCTCCAGCCGGGAGCGCGGGCTCTACATGGGCGTGCAGCAGACCTTCGGCGGGCTCGCACGGGTCATCACGCCGATCGCGTTCGGTTGGCTGTTCGATCGCTACGTGCCGCTGCCCTTCCTGCTGAGCGCGACGCTGGTGGGGTTCACGATCTGGCTCGGGATGGGAATGGAGAGCTACGCGCGGCTCACCCCGGCTGTGCCGGATGCCGGTTGAGCGCGGGCCGCCGTCCGCTCGCGCATTGACTTGACCCGGCCACGGGCGATGTTCCGTCGATGAGCACGCACTTGCCCCGCTCGTCGCGCCAGCGGTATCGCCGCTTCGTCGACGACTACCTCCATGGTCGTCTGGACGACGTGGACACCCCGGGCGGGAGTGACACGCGTGACGCCGAGGCGGCGGCGACCGACAACGGCCGCTTCCGCTGGCGCGGACTGCGGCCTCGGGGGAAGCGGCGCGAGTATCTCGGCGAATATCTCCGCTGGCTCAAGCCGCTCCGGCTGGCCGTCGGTCTCGTCTTTCTTCTCGCGCTGATCCGGGCCGGCCTGGAGATGATCGAGCCGCTGTTCATGCGGTTCATCGTCGATCGCGTGCTCCTCAACGGCGCGCTCACGACGCCGGAACGGCTGACCCGGCTCCACATGACGGGGGCGGTGTTCCTCGCGGTGATCGTCGTCTCCAGCCTCATCAACGTCACCAAGGATTACCGGCAGCGCCTGCTCAACGTGCGCGTCATGTTGTCGCTGCGGCGCGCGCTGTACGAGCGGCTGCTGCATCTCCCGATGCCCCGGCTGTGGGACATGAAGACGGGAGGGATCCTGTCGCGTCTCACCGGCGACATCGAGACGACCACAGGGTTGCTGCAGATGGCCGTGGTGTCGCCGGCGATCTCGGTCATCCGGCTGGTGATCGCCGTGGGAGTGCTACTCGCGCTGAACTGGCGTCTCGCGCTCACCTCGCTCGTCATCATCCCGATCGTGCTGCTGCTGAGCCTCGTCTTCGCGCGGCGGGTGAAGCCGATCTACCGGTCGGTGCGCAAGGACGTGGAGCAGATCGATGGCCGCGTCGGCGAGACCTTCTCGGGCATCCGCGTCGTGCGCGCCTTTCGCGGCGAGCCGCGCGAGCTGCAGGACTACCTGCGCGGCCGCCACACGGTGCTGCGCAAGGAGCTGTTCGCCCACCGGCGCGAGCTCGTGCTGTGGACGTCGTGGGGGCTGATGATGAGCATCGTGAACGTCGCCATCGTCTGGTACGGCGGAACCCTGTATGTGGCCGGTCACGCGTCGATCGGTGACATCATGGCGTTCCAGTGGTATTCGTTCCTCCTCCTCAATCCGGTCTGGAGCATCGTCAACACCTTCTCGGAGCTCCAGCGCTCGCTCGCCGCGATGGAGCGCGTGTTCGAGGTCCTCGCGCTCGAGGACGACAAGCCCGATCGGGTCGGCGCACTCGACGCGCCGCGCGTGGTGCACGAGCTCCGGTTCGAGGACGTGGAGTTCGAGTATCGGGAAGGGCTGCCCGTGCTGCACGACTTCAACGTGATCGTACCCGGCGGCACGGTCGTGGCCCTCGTCGGCCGGAGCGGGGCGGGCAAGACCACGGTGACGGATCTCGTCGCGCGCTTCCACGATCCCACGAATGGTCGCATCCTCCTCGACGGGATCGACATTCGCAACCTCACCCTGCGCACGTATCGCGACCTGCTCGCCCTCGTGCAGCAGGAGGTCTTCCTGTTCGATGGCTCGGTGCGCGACAACATCGCGTACGGACGCCACGATGCGACCGACGCCGAGGTGGAGGACGCCGCCCGCCGCGCCAATGCGCACGAGTTCATCGTCAAGCTCCCCGAGCAGTACGACACCTTCATCGGCGAGCGCGGCGTGAAGCTGTCGGGAGGCCAGCAGCAGCGGCTGGCGATCGCGCGGGCGATCCTCGCGTCCCCGCAGATCCTCATCCTCGACGAGGCCACCAGCAACCTCGACACGGAGAGCGAGCAGCTCATCCAGGCATCGATGGCGGACCTGCTCGCCGGCCGGACGACGTTCGTGATCGCCCATCGCCTGTCGACGATCCGGCGCGCCGACCTGATCCTGCTGCTGGAGGAAGGACGCGTGACCGAACGCGGCACGCACCGCGAGCTCATGGACGCCCGCGGTGCGTATTACGACATGGTGCTACGACAGATGGAGTCGGACGCCGCTCACGCGTCCTTGGGCTCCTGAAGGCCGGGCTCCGACGCCAGCACGGCGCGCGCGATCTCCACCATCGGCACGGACCGATCCTGCGACGTGCGCTGGAGGATGCGATAGGCCTCCTGCTCCGAGGAGCCGGTGCGGCGCATCAGGATCCCCTTCGCGCGCTCGATCGTCTTGCGGTTCTCGAGCGCCCCGCGCGCGGCGAGCGCGTCCTTCTTGGCCACGTTGAACTCGCGCGCCCGCGACACCGCCAGGCGCAGCGTGGAGTCGAGCACGCGCGGCGGCGTGGGCTTGGGCAGGAAGGCGATCGCCGACGTCGCCGCCACCTCGCGCTCGGAGAGCTGGATCGACTCGTCGCCGCTGAACAACACGACCGCCACCCCGGGCACGAGCGCCGCGATCTGCTCCGCCGCCTCGATACCGGAGCCGTCCGGCATGTGCACGTCGAGAAGCACGACGTCGGGCACGACGTCCTTCGCTCGCTCGATGGCCTCGCGGCCTCCCGTCACCTCGGCGACGACGACATGCCCCATCGTGTTGAGCAGCTCCACGAGGAGCGCCCGCGCGTTGTCGTCGTCTTCGGCAATCAGAATGCGGATGGAACCCGAATCAGTCATCGCATGCCAGGGGAGGGAGAGAGTCGCGTCCGGTAAATTTGGGCGTCGTCACCCGTCCCCCGCAATCTGTTCGAGCAAATCCGAGGCGCCGACCGGCTTGCGCAGCGTGAAATCGCAGGCCGGATCCTGCTCGTTGCGCGGCTCCCACCCGGTGACCACACCGATGCGCAGGGCCGGCCGCCGCTCGCGCGCGAAGGCAACGAGGTCCCATCCGCTTCCGTCCGGCAACCCGATGTCGGTGATCAGCACCTCGTAGTAGGCGCCGCGCTCGCCATCAAGCCGAGTGCGCGCCTCCTCCACCGTCTTCACCGACTCCACCGCGTGCCCGTCGGTCTCGAGCAGGGCCTGCATGAACTCTCGGCTGTCGGTGTGATCCTCCACGAGCAGGATCTTGCGCGCCGGGCGCGCCCGCTTCGGCGGCTCGGGCACGATGACCGTCTCCTGCGTCCCTGCGGGGAAGATCAGCCGCACCGTCGTTCCCTTGCCCGGCTCCGACTCGATCTCGGCGCGCCCGCGATGCCGGCGCGCGATGCCGTACACCTCGGCCAATCCCAGCCCCGTGCCATTCACCCCCTTCGTGGTGAAGAAGGGCTCGAACGCGCGCTCGCGGACCTCGGCCGACATGCCGGTGCCCGTGTCGGTCACGGCCACGCTGATCTCGTTCGCGTCCTTCGACGTGCGGATACGCAGCGTGCCGCCGCCTGCCATCGCGTCCAACGCGTTCTGCACGAGGTTGAGCAGGGCCTCGCGAAGCTCGCCCGCGATGCCCTTCACCAGCGCGCCACTGGCCAGGGACTGATCGAGTTGCACGACGCCGCCCTTGGCACGCTCCTGCCAGAGTGGGCGCGTCATGGCGACCACTTCCTCCACCATCACCGAGAGGTCCACCGCATCCTCCCGCGCGCCGAGCAGCGGCTCCTGCCGGATGAAGCGCCCGACGCGGGCCGCGGTCGCCGCGCCCGTCTCGGCCGCGCGCGCGATGCGCACCGCGTAGTCGCGCACGGCGGCGGGATTCTCGGCGTTCATCTCCAGCAGATACGCCGCGGCCATGATCGGGTTGAGCGCGTTGTTCACGTCGTGCATCACCCCTGCGGCGAGCTGTCCAACGGCCGCGAGACGCCGGTCGCGCGACGCCGCCTCCTGGAGCGCCAGCAGCTCGCGGGTGCGCTCCTGCACCATGCGCTCGAGCCGCTCGGCTTCCGTCTGCACCTGCTGCTGGAGTCGCGTGCGCTCGGTGACGTCGCGCTCCACCGTGACGGCGCCGCGCACGCGCTTGTGCGGGTCGTAGAGCGGGTTCGAGTTCACCTCGATCACCGCCACCTGCCCGTCGTGCCCGCGTCGCACCTCGAGCGTCTCGCCGCGGACGCGCTCACCGCGGAGCGCGCGGGCGGTGGGATGCTCGTGCACGAACAGCGTGGTGCCCCCCAACGTGCGCGGCCGGTCGAGCTGCCAGAGCTGGCGCAGCGACTGCGGATTGGTGGACCCGTGCTCCTGCTGCGCCTGCGAGTTCGTGCGTACCGTCTTGCCATCCGCATCCACGACGCGCACCGAGTCGGGCAGCACGTCGAAGATGGATTCGAGCTGCGCCACGCTGCGCGCCAGATCTTCACGCAGCTCCTCGCGCTCCGTGACGTCGCTGCCGGCGAAGAGGACGCCGCGACCGCCCTGGCCGTCGGCGAGGGGCGCGAAGGTGGCCTCCACCAGCCGTCGGCCGCCGCGGTGCTGGAAAGGCA
>JALYXJ010000158.1 GCA_030947165.1 Gemmatimonadota bacterium | reverse complement strand
ATCGAGAGATGGATGGCGAGCGCCGCCGGCGGCACGAGCCACCGGCTGTATCCGGGCGGCGCGATGGTCCGTTCGCGGTCGAGGAAGGAGAGCAGAGCCACGACTGAAACCTCCGGTGGTTGAGTGGACTCGCTTGTCATCCCGCAGGAGCGAGCGAAGCGAGCAAGTGTCGGGATCTACTCACCTGATTGAGTGACTCGTCAAGGACAGCAGATCCCGACACTCGCTTCGCTCCTGCGGGATGACAGATCATTGCGCGGACTCGACGCGATCGTAGTCGAACTTCCCCGTGCGCTGCGACGGGGCAACGGTGATCACGACGTACTTCGACGTGGGCGTATTGCTCCGCTCCGCCACGCTGTTCACCGGCACGAGCACGTTCGTCTCGGGGAAATAGGTCGCCGCACATTTTCGTGGAATCTGATACGGCACGACGATGAACTGGCGAGCGACGCGCGTCTCCCCCTGGAAGTGGCTCGTGAGGTCGACGACCTGCTCCGCACGCAGTCCGAGCTCGGCGATGTCGCCAGGGTTCATGAAGATGACCCGGCGCTCGTTGTGCACCCCACGGTAGCGGTCGTGTAGCCCGTAGATCGTCGTGTTGAACTGGTCGTGGCTTCGCACGCTCATCATCACGAGCTGCCCCGGCTGCAGCACGGTGCGCGGAATCTTGTGGATGGTGAAGTTTGCCTTCTTCGTCTCGGTCGCCCACTCGCGCTTGTCGCGCGGGAGGTTGGGGAGATAGAAGCCGCCGGGCTGGCGCACCTTCGCGTTGAAGTCGTCGAAGCCGGGGATGACGCGCTCGATCCGGTCGCGGATGCGGTCGTAGTCGGCGACGAGCGCGTCCCAATCGACGGTGGTTCGGCTCCCCAGCGTCGCCTTCGCCAGTCGCGCGACAATCACCGGCTCGGCGAGCAGGTCGCCGTCGGGGGGATCGATCCGGCCCTGCGACTTGCTGACGATCCCCATCGAGTTCTCCACCGACACGAACTGCTCGCGCCCGTGTTGCACGTCGCGCTCCGAGCGGCCGATCGTCGGGAGAATCAGTGCGTCGTCGCCGGCGATGAGATGACTTCGATTCAGCTTGATCGCCACGTGGGCTGTGAGGGTGCAGCGGCGCAACCCGGACGCCGTGTACTCGGTGTCGGGCGTCGCCGAGAGGAAGTTGCCACCCATGGCGACGAACACCTTCACCTTGCCGGCGTGCATGGCGCGCAGCGTCTCGACCGTGTCGTACCCATGTTTCTGTGGGGCAGAGAAGTTGAACTCCTTGCCGAGGGCGTTCAGGAACTCCGGCTTGGCCCGCTCCCACACGCCCATCGTGCGGTCGCCCTGCACGTTGCTGTGCCCGCGCACCGGCAGCGCGCCCGCTCCCTTCCGCCCGATCGCACCCTTGAGCAGCAGGAGATTCATGCACTCCTGGATCGAGCCGACGGCGTTCTTGTGCTGGGTCAGTCCCATCGCCCACGCGACGACGAGCCGGTCGGTGCTCATCACCATCCGCGCGGCGTCGGCGATCTGCTCGCGCGAGATGCCGCTTTCCTCGACGATGACGTTCCAGTCTGCGTTGCGCAGGTGCTGGATGTAGGGCTCGAATCCGATCGTGTGCTCGCGAATGAACGCGTGGTCGAAGACTGTGCCGGGCCGGAGATCCTCGGCCATCAGCATCTCCTTCATGATCCCCTGCAGAATGGCGACGTCGCCGTTGATGCGGACGGGGAGGAAGAGATCGGCGAGCTGCGTGCTGCGGCCGGCCAGCACCTGGAGGACCTGCTGCGGGTGCTGGAAGCGCATGAGTCCCGTCTCGGGGAGCGGGTTGATCGCGATGATCTTTCCGCCGTTACGCTTGGTGACCTGGAGCGCGCTGAGCATGCGCGGGTGGCAGGTGCCGGGATTGTGGCCGAGGTCGATCAGGACGCCGGCGTCGTGCACGTCGTCCAGCGTGGCCGTGCCCTTGCCGATGCCGATGGAGTCGGAGAGGGCGGTGCCGCTCGACTCGTGGCACATGTTGGAACAGTCGGGAAGATTGTTCGTCCCGAACTGGCGGACGAAGAGCTGATAGAGGAAGGCGGTCTCGTTGGCCGTGCGTCCCGACGTGTAGAACGCTGCGTCGTCGGGATGATCGAGCGTGTTGAGCTTGCGCGCGATGAGGGCAAAGGCGTCGTCCCATGAAATGGGCTCGTAGTGCGTGGCGCCCGCGCGCAGCACCATCGGATGCGTGACGCGCCCCTGCTGCGCGAGCCAGTAGTCGCTCCGCTGCGACAGCTCGGCGACGCTGTGCTGGCGAAAGAAGCCAGGCTCGATCCGTTTCCGTGTATTCTCCTCGCTCGCCGCCTTCGCGCCATTCTCGCAGAATTCGGCGTGCGACCGTTCGCCGCTGGGAGGATCCGGCCAGGCGCACCCGGGGCAGTCGAAGCCGTCGGTCTGGTTGAGCTGCAGGAGCATCCGCGCTCCTTTCACCGCGCCCATGTTCGCGACGGCGTACTTCAGCGACTGCACGACCGCCGGCACTCCAGCGGCGAATCTGGCCCGCTTCCCGATCACGGCCGGTTCCGTTCCGAGCTCTTCCGGCGAGACCGCGAGGACATCGGCGCCGTGATCGGCCTCGTCCTGATGCGTGGCGGGCGCTTCCCCCTTTCTGGCAAGCTGTTCGCCTTCGATGCGCGCCTCGCTCGAGAGATCGATCTTGGCCGTCTCCCAGGAGTTCATCTGCTCGGCGGAGTGCTCCCCGTAGACCGCACCGTGCTGCGGATCGGGCACACCGCGCGCGTGGGGATTCCGGGCGAGCTCATCCTCATGGGTGGACGAGCCGTCGTCATGGGGGGATGAGCCGTCGTCGACGTCGTCGGTCATGGCCACTCCGTCTGCAATACAATCTGGCGCCGCTCAAAGCTCATGCGGGGGTCGGATGAGCGGAAGAGCGATCGATCACCAGCGCATTAAACGGACTTGCACCGTGGAGCGTTCCTCGTTGGCAGGCGGGGGGGTCGCTCGGTCGCGCCGGTCGCAGGGTCAGGAGCGCGGCACTGCTCCAACAATCCAGCGGATCGCTCGTCGCGGGGGCAATCTCCTGATGGTCGGCCAAGCGTCCCGACCATGCTGACATCCATCCTTTACTCGCACGCGCCGTTGGCGGGACGATTCTTCCTTTGGAGTTGCTTGGCCAGCGACAAGGCGCCGCGCGGAGCACCCACGTCCGCCCTGCAGCGACAAAAGAAGATGTCGGCCCTCCACCTATCTCGACCGGTAAAGGAGCGATGCCTCCCCACCGCAGACAGCCTGGCGGGCCATTTGGAGGCCGGGATGCCCCCGGAGCGATCCGCTGGATGTTGGAGCAGTGCCACGCTCTCGACCTTGCGACCGGCACACCGAACCGTCCCAAAAACAAAATCGGCCGGTCCCGAAGGACCGACCAATCGTGTATAGCGGGGGCGGGATTTGAACCCGCGACCTTCGGGTTATGAGCCCGACGAGCTACCAGGCTGCTCCACCCCGCGTCAGTACGCGAATTATAGCCGCCCGACTCTCAGAGTCAACCCGCGACGATCAGGGCACTCGCAGCGCCGAATCGGACGACGCCGAGTCCGCGAAGCGATACAGGAGCTCCTTGTTCCCGCGCACCATCCCGAACTCCTCGCGCGCGATCCGCTCCTGCAGCGCCGGATCGGTCTCCAGGCGACGCTTGTACTGGGCGAGCGAATCCACGAGGTGTTGCAGCGAATCGTTCGTCCTCACCAGCATCGCGCGCCGCCGCTTCTGGCGGAGCAGGTCGGTCGTCCCGTACTCACCCCCCTGCACCGCGAACGCGAGCGCGGCCACGATGCCGGCGAACACGAGGAACCGGACGAGGCGCTCTTTGCCGGATCTGACGTTGCGCGATCGCGCCATGAAGGAGTGTGTGGCTGGCCAGGGGCGAGGGATGTGCGCCGATGGGATGATTCCACTCGGCCGTACGCGGTACGGCGTACCAGGTACGAGATACGATCTACCCGCTATTCGGCGCCACGCTGCGCACGTGGTGTGCGCCGAATACGCGGTAGAAAGTACATCGTACCTCGTACCGAGGGTACAAAGTAGACCGGGAATCCTCCCGTCCTACAGAGACCGGGAATCCTCCCAACTTACAGACCGTAGATTGTGCCGCCGGGGAATTCGGCCGCACTGCCGAGCTGCTGCTCGATCCGGAGGAGCTGGTTGTACTTCGCCACGCGATCCGTGCGCGACGCCGAGCCGGTCTTGATCTGACCGGCGCCGGTGCCCACCGCCAGGTCGGCGATGAAGGTGTCTTCCGTCTCTCCCGACCGGTGCGAGATGACGGACAGATAGCCCGCCGCGCGCGCCATCTCGATCGATTCGAGCGTTTCGGTGAGCGTGCCGATCTGGTTCACCTTGATGAGGATCGCGTTCGCGACCCCCATCTCGATGCCGCGTGCCAGACGCTCGGTGTTGGTGACGAACAGGTCGTCGCCGACGAGCTGGCAGCGGTCGCCGATCGCTTCGGTGAGCAGCTTCCAGCCGTCCCAGTCGTCCTCGTGCAGACCGTCCTCGATCGACACGATCGGATACTGGTCGATCCACTTCGTGTACAGCTCGACCATGCCCTGCGAGTCACGCGTCCCGGCGCCTGATTTCTTGAAGGTGTACTTCCCATCCTTGTACAGCTCACTGGCGGCGCAGTCGAGCGCGAGCGCGATGTCCTTGCCGGGCGTGTAGCCAGCGCCCTGAATCGCCTCGAGCACCACGGTGATCGCCTCCTCATCGCTCTTGAGATCCGGCGCGAAGCCGCCTTCGTCGCCGACGCCGGTGCTCAGCTTGCGCTTCACGAGCACCTTCTTGAGCGAATGAAACACCTCCGCGCCCATGCGCACCGCGTCGCTGAACGACTCGGCGCTCACGGGGATGATCATGTACTCCTGGAAGTCCACCGTGTTGGTGGCGTGCGCGCCGCCGTTGAGGATGTTCATCATCGGCACGGGGAGCACGCGGGTGAGCGGGCCGCCGAGATAGCGCCAGAGCGGAATGCCGAGCTCCTGGGCTGCGGCGCGGGCGGTTGCCAATGAGACCGCAAGAATGGCATTGGCGCCGAGGTTGGACTTGTTCGGTGTGCCATCCATCTCGATCATCGCGGCGTCGATCCCCATCTGGTCCATCGGATCGGCGCCGGCGAGCGCGGGCGAGATGGTCTCGGCAATGTTCTGCACGGCCAGCAGCACGCCCTTGCCGCCGTACCGCTCGGGATCGTTGTCGCGCAGCTCGACGGCTTCGTGCTCGCCGGTGCTCGCGCCGCTCGGCACGGCCGCGCGTCCCATCACGCCGCTCGTGAGGTAGACGTCGGCTTCGACGGTGGGATTGCCGCGACTGTCGAGAATCTCGCGAGCGTGGATGTCGGCGATGGTGGCGGGCATGGGGCGATGTGAGCGTGAACGGTAGGTTGGTCTGAAGCTCAGACGGTCAACTGATTGCCAGGCGGTACCACCGGTTTCCCGGCCGTACTATGTACCGAGGTACTTTCTACCCGATACGATGTACCCGCTCTTCGGCGCAAAGCAGGCCACGTGGTGTGCACCGAATCGGCCGTAGCAAGTATGTGGTAGAATAGTACCGAGTACCCCGTACGGCCGAGTGGAATTATCGCGATCGATCAAGAATAGTGCATGCGGGGTCGTCACGCGCTCGCGTGATCCACGTGCTCCAGCGGCGCGACGCCATACTCCGCGCGCAGCAAATCCTCCATCCGGTCCGACACCGCGCGCATCAACTCGTGCCGATGATCGTAATCATAGCCGGTCGTCTTCACGGGCTCGAGGAGATGGATGTGGACCGTGGACGCGGTGATGCGGAAGCTGCCCTTGTGCATCACCTCGCGCGCGCCGTACACCACGATCGGCACGACCGGCGCGCCGGCCGCGATGGCGAGCACGAAGGGACCCTTCTTGAATGGCCGCAGCGCATACTCGCGCCCGCGCGTCCCCTCGGGAAACACGACGACATTGAGCCCCATCCGGATCTTCTCCGCGACGAGCTCGTAGGCCTCGAACGCCGACTTGCGATTCTCGCGCGCCAGGAAGACGACGCCTGCCCCCTCCGCGCCCCAGCCGAAGATGGGAATCTTCCGCAGCTCGGCCTTGGCGACGAAGGTATAGCGCGGCAGCACCGACGCGATCGCGAACACGTCGTACCAGCTCACGTGGTTGCTCGCGTACACGGTGCCATTGCCACTCGAGATGTGCTCCGAGCCATGCACGACCACCTTCGCGCCGGCCGCCCAGCACAGCGAGCGTGCCCACGTGCGCATACACCACTGCTGCACCGCGCCCCCGCGGACGTCGTGAAATCCAAGCACGCTCGCCAGGACGGCGATCGGAGCGAGGAAGATCGTGGCGAACCAGAGCGTGATGGCGGCGAGCAGGGTGCGCATCTACGAAAAGTGGTCGTGGCCACGGGTAGGGTCAACGCGTCCGCGCCGCGTTTTCACTGGCGCGTCGCTCGCGGGCTCGACGACACCGATCTCGGTGAGTGGTACGCCGAACTGCTTTTCGAGCTCGCCCGCAAGGTCCCCGGCACCGGCCGGAATGGCGAGCAGCAGCTCGTACTCCTCGCCGCTCACGACGGCGTCGGCTGGACGCACACCCTCCACGCATGGAATGCGATCGAGGTCCAGCGACAAGGTCACGCGGCTCGCGACCGCCACGTGAGTCGCGTCCGCCAGCAGGCCGTCGGAGATGTCGATCGCCGCGCTCGCGCCGCGCTGGGCAAGCCAGTGCGCCTCACGGATGCGCGGAACGGGGGCGACGAAGCGCGCGAGATGCTCCGGGGACGGGACGCGGCTGGCGAGGAGATCGCGCAGCGCGGCACCGGGCCCGCCGAGGCGGCCCGTCACCCATACGCGGTCGCCGGCGCGTGCGCCCGAGCGTCGCAGCGGCTCGCGCGCGATGCCGAGCACCGTGATGGTGAGCGACAGATCCCCCGCTCTGGCGCGCGTGATGTTCCCGCCGACGATCGGACAGCGCTGCTTCGCCGCGGTGTCGCCGACGCCGTCGGCGAGCTCGGCCAGCTTCTCACGCCAATCGTCCGGGACGCCGAGTGCGAGAAGCAGCCCGATGGGCGACGCCCCCATCGCCGCCAGGTCGCTGAGCGCGGCCGCCGCGGCGCGTCCGCCAATCTCCGTCGGCGAAAGCCAGTCGCGCCTGAAGTGCACCCCCTCCACCGACGCGTCGGTGCTCGCGATCAGCAGGTGCCCCGGCGGCACATCGAGTGCAGCCGCGTCGTCACCGATACCCTGGGCCTGCGGCCCCCACTGCGCCAGCATCTCGCGGACGGCGTCGAACTCGGCGCCTGGACCGAGGGGGATGTTTGCCTGGCGGTTAGGGGGCACGGAGACCACCGAATGCGCCTGTCATCCCGCACAGATAGCTGTCAACTGCACCGCTGCGCTCACTCCTGCGGGATGACCTCATTGTTCACCAACCGGCGGCAGCAGCGCGAGCACCGGCGGCCGCGGGCGCGGCATCGTGAGCGTCCAGACGGATGACAGCGCCACGAGCACGTCGTCGAGCGTGAAGCCGCGCACTTGTCGTGCGCTCACGATCGACGCTGCCCGGCCATGCGCGAATGCGGCGAGCGCCGCCGCCATTGCCGGCTCGTTGGTCTGCGCGAGCAGCGTCGCCGCCACGCCGCCGAGCAG
>JALYXJ010000152.1 GCA_030947165.1 Gemmatimonadota bacterium | reverse complement strand
GCCCAGGACCAGCCTGGCGTCGCCGCCGTTCTCGCGGCCGCCGATCGGCTGCGCCGCGGCAATCAACTTCCCCAGCTCATCGCCGCCCCCCCCCCCGCCGCCGCGCATCGCGTCGTCGAGCTTCTTCTCGAGCGTCTTGCGCTCGTCGAGCAGCTGGTGCACGCGGCGCTCGACCGCGTCAGCCGGGGCGCGCAGCAGCTCGCCCACGCGCTGCAACGTCCGCTCGCGCTCCTTGAGCTGCGCGAAGGCCGCTGGTCCGGTGAGCGCCTCGATGCGGCGCACGCCACTCGCCACGCCGGTCTCGCTCACGATAACCACCAGGCCGATCTCCGACGTGTTCCGCACATGCGTGCCGCCGCAGAGCTCCATCGAAACCCCCGCCACGTCCACCACGCGCACCACGTCGCCGTACTTCTCACCGAACAGCGCCATCGCCCCCTTGGCGCGCGCATCGGCGTAGGGCATCTCCGTCCAGGTGACCGGCTGCGCTTTCCACACCGCGCGGTTCACGATCGCCTCGACTTCGGCCAGATGTTCCGGCTTCACCGGGCCGTGATGCGTGAAGTCGAAGCGCAGCCGGTCCGGCGAGACCAGCGATCCCGCCTGATGCACCGCGTCACCCAGCACCTGTCGGAGCGCGGCGTGCAGGAGGTGCGTCGCCGTGTGGTTGCGCTCCGTATCCTTGCGTCGCTCGCTCGGCACCCGCGCGACGGCGCGTCCCCAATGAAAGTCGCCTGTCAGACGGCCCAGCGCCGCCGAGCGACCGTCGAACTTGCGGACGCCATCCACCTCCACACGCCAGCCGTCTCCTACGATCTCGCCTTCATCCGACACCTGGCCCCCCGACTCGGCATAGAACGGCGATTCGCGCAGCAGAATGGCGACGCGGTTGCCGTCGAGCCGCCGGAGCGCCGTGACCGACGTGTCGATCTCGATCGCATCGTAGCCGACGAATCGTGACTCCGTGCCGCCGTCGCCGCGTTCCCACGTGGCGACGTCGCCGAGCGTGTCCGCCTCGACGCCGAGCTTGCGCGTCTTGCGTTCGTCCTTCGAACGCGTGCGCTGCTCGTTGAGAGCCGCCTCGAAGCCGGGGAGGTCGACGGTGTACCCGCGCTCGTGCGCCATCAGTTCCGTGAGATCGATCGGGAAGCCGAAGGTGTCGTAGAGGCGGAAGGCGTCGTCGCCGCTGATCGTGCCGTGCAGCGCGCGCGATCCCTGCGTGGTGTGCTCTGGCGCGAGCTGGTCGAACCGGGCGATGCCGCCCTCGATCGTCGCGAGGAAGCTCTCCTCCTCGGCGCATGTCGTGGCGAGCAGATGTGCCCGGCGCTGTTTCAGCTCGGGGTAGGCATCGCCCATCGTGTCGATGACGGTCCCAACGACCTCGACGAGCGTCGGCTCGACGCGCCCGAGCAGGAAGGCGTACCGCACGCCCCGACGGAGGATGCGCCGCAGCACGTATCCCCTCCCCTCGTTGGAGGGATGCACCCCGTCCGCCAGCAGGAACGCGACCGCGCGCGCGTGGTCCGCGATGACGTGGAAGGCCGCCGGATCGACGGTGATCCGATTGTTCTTCACCACGCTCGAGCGCTTCGGCGCCGCGGTGCCCTTCGTGCCGAAGTCGATCTCGTAGTGGTCGAGGGAGGTCTTTCCGCGGTACTCGATGCCCGTCAGCGCGACGACCTTCGCGATGATCGGATCGAACAGGTCGGTGAAATAGTTGTTCGTCACCCCCTGCTTCACCGCGGCGATGCGCTCGAGCCCCGCACCGGTGTCCACGGAGGGCTTGGGCAGCAGCTTCAGCGTGCCGTCCGGCTGCCGGTCGAACTGCATGAACACGAGGTTCCAGATCTCGAGGAAGCGCCCCGCTTCGGCGCCCGCCACGAACGCGTCGAGCGAGAACTCGGCGCGCTGAAGATCCGTCCACTCCCCGGTCGCATCAGCGGGCACACGAAAGTCCTTCGCGATCTTCGCGAGATCGACGTAGATCTCCGTGCACGGTCCACAGGGCCCGGTGTCTGCCATCTGCCAGAAGTTGTCCGCGTCACCGAGCCGATAGATGCGCTCCGCGGGCAGGCCCGCGATCTCCTGCCAGAGGGCGAATGCCTCGTCGTCGCTGTAGTGCACGGACACCCGGAGCAGTTTCGGATCGATCGCCAGTCCGTCCGGCCGCGTCAGCAGCTCCCAGGCGAAGCGGATCGCGTCGCGCTTGAAATAGTCGCCGAACGAGAAATTGCCCAGCATCTCGAAGAACGTGTGGTGCCGCGCCGTGTGGCCCACCTGCTCGAGATCGTTGTGCTTGCCGCCCGCGCGCACGCACTTCTGCGCCGTCGTGGCGCGACGCTTCCCATCGGGCGCCTCCTCCATCCCGAGGAACACCTTCTTGAACTGCACCATCCCCGCATTCACGAACAGGAGTGTGGGATCGTCCGACGGCACGAGCGAGGAGCTCGGGCGGACGACGTGCTGCTGGCGCGCGAAGTAGTCGAGAAAGCGACGGCGGATGTCGGAGGCGAGCATATGAGGCTGAATATACGCCCGCGCAGGCGACGTGAGAGGGGGGCGTGCGCGCGCGTGTGCTACTCGTCGGTCTCCTCGCCGCCGCGCAGCTCCTCTCCCACCGCGTCCATCGCGCGGCGAATGTCCTCGCTGTCGTAGCCGCGGCGAGCGAGGAAGGCGTACAGCCGCCGCCGCCGCACCACCGGGTCGACCTTCTTCAGCGTTCGCAGCTTCTTCCGCGCCGCCACCTCCACGAGCTCCCGCTGATCGACCTGCTCCTCGTCGAACACGGTCGCGATCGCAGCATCGCTCACGTCGCGCGCCACGCCCTTCCTCGCCAGGTCCTGCTGCACTCGCCGTCGGGACTGCTGGGCACCGAGCACCTTGGCGCGGGTGAATGCCTGCGCGAAGGCGGCGTCGTCGAGCAGGCCGTGCTCCCGCAGCCGGGCGATGGCCGCATCCACCTGCTCCTTGGGCTCGCCCTTCCGGACCAGCGAGCGCGCCAGCTCGGCCGACGAACGCGCGCGAAAGGCGAGCATGTTGAGCGCCCGATCGTAGACCCTGGTCTGGGCGGCTTCACGCGCGATCGTTTCCTCCTTTCCCGTCACGGTGCTCCCGACGGCGAGCTGGAGGCGTGCAATCGCATCGAGGGACAGCGTGGCGACGCTCGTTCCATCCACGAGGACGTCGAAGCGGCCGGGATGGCGCGGGGCCGGAGTAATCGCCGTGATCAAGTTCATCATCGCCTGAAAAATCAGAATGACCGCTGAAAACAGAATGCACGGAAACGACGGAAAGGCGGGAAACGACGGATCGCCTTACGACGGGCTGGGTCTAGTGCGCCAAACTCAGCCCCGCAACTTCAAAGGCAGATGCTTGGGGTCGACGGGCGCTGCCGGGCGCCAGTGCCCTGCCCATGTGCTCGATCCGTCGTTTCGCGCCTCTTCCGCTCTTTCCCGAAATTCAGTTGCCGTACCAGACGCCGGCGCTAACAGCCGCAACTTGCCAAACGGCCGCGCGTTGCCGACGCCCATCACCAAATAAGGAAGCCGAGGCGCGACCTCCAGTCACGGTGGGGATTCCGGGCCCCATCGGTTCCAGAGAGCGACACCTCGGCCCCTCTATGACCTGCTACCCCACCCTGCGGCGGGAGAGCGCTTGCTCGCATTTGCGGTGCCAGCGTTGGGGCGCCGGCACACTCAAAACAGCCTACTCCGCCTCCTCGGCCTCAGGCGGCGGCCCCCCCTGATCCGACGTGATGCCCAGCACGACCTTCACCTTCTCCTCGATCTCCGCCATCATCGCCGCGTTGTCCTTGAGATACATCTTGGCGTTCTCGCGGCCCTGCCCGATCTTCTGCCCGTTGTAGCTGTACCACGCACCCGACTTCTCGATGATGTTCGCCTCGGCACCGATGTCGACGAGCAGCGAGGTGTGGCTGATCCCTTCCGCATACATGATGTCGAACTCGGCCTGCTTGAACGGCGGCGCGACCTTGTTCTTCACGACCTTCACGCGGACGTGGGAGCCCACCACCTCCTCCTTTTCCTTCACCGGCCCGATGCGGCGGATGTCCAGGCGCACGGACGCATAGAACTTGAGCGCCTTGCCGCCCGTCGTCGTCTCGGGATTGCCGAACATGACGCCGATCTTCTCACGCAGCTGATTGTTGAAGATCACGATCGTCTTGGACCGCGCGATCGCTCCCGTCAGCTTGCGGAGCGCCTGGCTCATGAGACGCGCCTGGAGACCGACGTGACTGTCGCCCATGTCACCCTCGATTTCCGCCTTGGGCACCAGCGCCGCGACCGAATCGATGACCACGATGTCCACCGCGCCGGAGCGCACGAGGATTTCGCAGATCTCGAGGGCCTGCTCACCGGTGTCGGGCTGCGAGATGAGCAGCGCCTCCACGTCGACGCCCAGCTTGCGCGCGTACTCCGTGTCCAAGGCGTGCTCCGCATCGATGAACGCGGCCACGCCGCCCAGCTTCTGCGCATTCGCGACCACGTGGAGACACAGCGTGGTCTTGCCACTCGATTCCGGTCCGTAGATCTCGGTGACTCGGCCGCGAGGAATACCACCGACGCCGATCGCGGCGTCGAGGTTGATTGCGCCCGTCGGCACCGCTTCGACGCGAACCTTCTCCTTCGCGTCCATTCGCATGATCGAACCCTTTCCGCAGCTCTTCTCGATCTGCGCAATGGCGAGGTTCAGCGCCTTCTTCTTGTCGTCTGCAATCGTGGACACAGCCATTCTTCTACATCCTCTCGTTTGTCGTGGATTCCTCTGGCCACGCGGACATAAGCGTATCGGAAAAGCGGGGTCGCCGATACCCGAATAAACTACGAAGCTCCTCTCCCGAAATCAAGCCGAAGAAGACATGGGAAATGCG
>JALYXJ010000121.1 GCA_030947165.1 Gemmatimonadota bacterium | reverse complement strand
GATTCTACTCCAGCTTCCAGTACGTCACACTCATCGCCGGACAGCTCGTGGCGCTCGCAGTGCTCATCGTGCTGCAGCGCGCGCTGACTGCGGACGCGCTGGAGACGTGGGGATGGCGGATACCATTTGCCATCGGGGGAGGCCTTGCTGTCGCCGCGCTCTGGCTGCGCCGCGGACTGGATGAGACCCCCGCGTTCGAGGCGTCGCGTGAGCGCGACGAGCCAAGCCGACGCGCGTCGGTCCGCGAGCTCCTCCGGTATCCTCGCCAGATCGCCACGGTGGTCGGGCTCACCGCCGGCGGTACGGTCGCGTTCTACACCTTCACCACCTACGCGCAGAAGTTTCTCGTCAACACCGCCGGCTTCTCCAAGCCCGTGGCCACTCGGCTTTCCGCGCTCACCTTGCTCGTGTTCATGCTCGTGCAGCCGCTCGTCGGCCATGTCTCTGACCGCATCGGGCGTCGTCCGGTTCTGATCGCGTTCGGCGTGCTGGGCGTGCTCGGGACCGTGCCGGTGCTCACCGCGCTCGGCGACGCGCGCACCGAGCCGCGCGCCATCGCGCTGCTCATGGCCGCGCTGCTCGCGGTCAGCGGCTACACCTCCATCAACGCGGTGGTGAAGGCGGAGCTCTTCCCCACCGAGGTTCGCGCCCTCGGCGTAGGGCTTCCCTATGCGATCGCGGTGTCCCTGTTCGGCGGCACGGCCGAGTATCTCGCCCTCTGGGCCAAGAGCATCGGACACGAGCGGTGGTTCTACTGGTACGTCACGCTCTGTATCGCCGCGTCGCTCGTGGTGTACCTGACCATGCGGGAGACACGACACAGCACCGTGATGATCGACGACGGGGCGTGACGGCCGCCAAACCATCCTCATCGAGGACTCATGCATCGCCCATTTCGGATCCTCACGCTCTGTATCACCGTGGGCGCCTGCCACCACACCCCGGCGGTGGCCACGTCGGCGCCTGCTCCCCAACCCGTCGCCGCGTCCGCGCCGGCGTCGCCCTCGCCAACCGCTGTCACAGACACGTCCAGCGGCACCATCACCGGGGAGTTCCGCGGCGCGTACTCTCGCGGCTTCGAGGCGAGCTGGTTCGTGCCTTGTGATGCCCCACCGAACGATGCACTGTGGTGGGTGACCCTCACCGAGGATGCACGCCTCCAGCGCGACAGCCTTCTCAAGGCGTTGACCGGGCCAGCCACCGGCGCGCTCGCCGTCCGGTGGCGCGGCACCGCCAGCCCACGCACCCGCGCGGGGCACATGGGCCAGGGCACCCGCTACCTCCTCGTCAATCGCATTCTCGATGTGCGCCCGCTGGCGTCCAAGGACGGCTGCCCCTTCCACTCCACCAGCTTGCCGACCGGCAATCTCTGGACGCTCCGGCTGAGCGAATGGCCGATTCCAGTGAGCCACTAGCTGGACACGATACCGACAGCATAGCCATCAAAGCAGGAAACTGTCGTCCTCAGCGGAGCGAAGGATTCCACATGCGGGCCCTTCGCTGCGCTGAGGACGATAGGCTCAGTCAGACGTGGCTGGCTGAGGATTCCTGCTTCTTGTTTTCGGTCTTTATTCGGTATAAGATATGCCTCCCTCGATCTCACGTGAGTAGGGAGGCATGTCATGAAGTCCGGCAGCGATTTTGATGCGACGCGATACGCGCCCGTGGCGGAGCGGATCACCCATTTCTACTCCGCGTTTCCGAGCGGCCGGATCGTGACCGATCTCGTGAGCCGCTCGGAGCACGAGGTCGTGTTCCGGGCGAGCGTCTATCGCGCCGCCAGCGACCCCAATCCGGCCGCCACCGGCTGGGCCTCGGAGCGTGAAGGCGACGGTGACGTGAACGAAGTTGCCTGCCTCGAGAATACCGAGACCTCCGCGGTGGGACGCGCCCTCGCCAATCTCGGCTTCACTGCGTCGCGGCTGCGCCCGAGCGCTGAGGAGATGGCGAAAGCCGCCCGCACCCGGGCGCGTGTCGTCACACGGACCCTGACCGTCCACGAGCCGGCCAGCTCGCGCGTGCAGTCGCTCTATCTCGCCGACCTGCTCACCCTCATCTCGGCCGCGGAGCGCGCTGGGCTGCGCCGAGCGCGCGCGTCGGCGTGGCGGGCCGCGCTCACGACCGAGCTGCTCGATGATGCCTCGCTGCTGCGCCTCGAGCGACGACTCCGGGCCTGGATCGCCCGACACACCGTCCGGCTGTCGCGCTGACGATCCGTGACTTGTCCGGGGGTGGCAACTGGTAGGTGAAGGGCTGCATACCGGCGACGTCGCCACTGAGCAGGCAGCCGGCGTGAACCGGGACGGTGGACGATGCAGCGCGGCGAGAGTGAGCGGAATCGGCGGCAGCAGTCGCCGAACGAGCGGCGAGTACGCGCGCTCGGTGACCGTGCGCTGATCGACGCGATGCGCGCCGGCGACGAATGGGCATTCGGCGAGTTCCTGGCTCGGTTTCGGCCCCTGCTCGTGGACTTCGCCGGTGGGCGGATTCCGAATGCGCTCTTTCCGGAGTGCATCGATGAGGTACTGGAGGATGAGGCGCTCAAGCTCAGTGACGTACGGTCAATCGTCCCGACGCAGATGCGGGCGTACCTCGTGGGTGCCGTGCGCAAGCGGCATCTCGCGCTCCATCGCAGCAGCATGCGGCGCCAGCGGTGGTACGAGGAAGCGGCGTGCAGCGGCTCGTGCACGTCCGATGGTCGAGAGCCCGTGGTGCGCAGCGTGTGCTCGGAGAGCAGCGTGGCCGCGAGCCGCGGACCAGAGGCGCGCGAGACGGCTGCACCGACCGCGCTCGAGCAGCTCGCGATGGCGATGTCGGGCGAGCTGGACGCCGATGCGCGGCGCATTCTCATCTGGCTGGGCCGATCGGTGCCGCACCGGCAGATCGCCGCCTGGTTGAACAAGAGCTATGACGCGACGACCAAGCAGATCTGGCGACTGTGCCGTCGGCTGGAGCGTGCCGCGCCGATGTACGCGGCAACCCTTTCGCCCGCCGCGCAGCACGAGCTCGAGCGATTCTTTCGCCGCCTGGAGCGCGGCAGGAGACCGATATGACGAACGAGGAGCGGGACCGTCCGACGTGGGACGGTGAGGCCCTGGCAGAGGCGGTGGGTCGACAGCTTGCGCGGCGCGACGATCCGGAGACCGACGTCTGGTCGGACGAGCCCTTTCTGGAGTGGCTCACCAACGACGTGCGCGCTGCGGCCGAGGATCGGGCGCGAGCGCGTGAGGACGGCGATCGGTTGCGACGCAGCGGACACGCGCTCCGCGTGCGCTTGCTCGCGCGACAGAGCGGCATCGGCGTGGTGCAGGCGCCGCCGAGACTCGTGACGCCATCGCGCCGCGCAACTCCGGCTCAGGTGATGGATGAGGCGATGGCCGTTGGCGCGATCGCGCGCGTGGATCTCGCCGCCGCCGCTGGTGCGGGCCGAGAGCTCTGGGACGAGCCGGCCGAGCACTGGGTGGCGCTGCCGAACGCCGCTCCGAGGATGCGCGCCCTCGCGCTGCGAATCGATGGGGAGAGCATGGCGCCGCTGCTGCATTCGGGTGACACCGTGCTCGTCGAGCTGCGCTCCACGTTCGTGCGCGGATCAGTCGTCGTCGCTCGCCATGCCAATGCCGACGACGGCTACGTGTGCAAGCGAGTGGAGCGGATTGGAAAGCGGGAAGTGGTCCTGGCCTCGCTCAACCCCGAGTTCGGCTCCGTCGCAATTCCGCGTGATGAGCGATTGGTGGTGGGCGTTGTTCGCCTGGTATGGCGTGGGTGAGAAGTCCGGCGTCGGCAACTAGTGGATGAAGGGATTGCACGCGTGACGACACTCCGCCGCCGCGCGCGAGATCTCTCGGCACCAGGAGGTCCTCCATGGTCGTTCAGCCCCAGGCCGCAGCTCGGATCAGGCGGCACTCGCATGTGCGCCGCCATTGCTCCATCATCTGCATCGCCCTGATCGTCGCGCGCTTCACGCCGGCGATCACGCTCACGGAGCCGTCGCCGACCGGCGCGGAGCACGTGACCGACTCCGCAGTGCTGACCGCGATTTTCCCTCTCTCTGTGTACCTGTGCCCCTCACAGGAGCTCTGCGGGACGGTGAGCGTGACGATCAGCGTTGCGCCGCGCGACACGGTGCAGTGAGCGTATCGCGCTCGATCAGGGTCCCGGCGGCGGCGCCTGCGTGGGGGCGCCCGCCGGCCGTGGCGGTTTGGGCGACGGCAGGCTCACGAGCACCGCCGACGCCACGAGGACCAGGGCGGCTACGGTCAGCTCCGCCTTCGACGAACGCTTGATCGTGTGGGCCGCCTCCTCGGAACCGAGCGTCGGACGCTGCCGCTTCCAGTTCCAGGCCCCGAACCCGAACACGATCGATACGAGGGTGAGCTTGGCGATCAGGGCGTAGCCGTAGGGCGTGGTCCAGAGCGACGACAGCGGATTGAGGTGCAGCCAGGCAGTGATGACTCCCGTGAGCACGATGATCATCCCGCATGTCAGCGCGAGCGGCGAAAAGCCGTTCACCATGCGGGCCGCGATTGCCCCGCGACGATCTCGCGCTCGTTGGTCACGGAGCACCACGCCAAGCCCGGCGACGACGAGCACGAACAATGTGCCCAACCACAGCCCACCAGCCAGTCGGTGCACCGCGTTGGCGAGATGTGACCAGCGTCCCACCAGAATGTCGGTCAGTGATGCGCCGACCATGCCAGTGACCGCGAGCGGCCATCCTGCGCGGCATCCGCTTGCCACCATCGCCAATCCCACCAGGGCGAGGAGGAGGAGGAGCGTATTTGTGCCCGTCTGCAGATTCGAAGTGAGCAGCCCGCTCACCGTCGTGTGCGCCTTCGCCGCCGAGCCGGGGAGGCTCATCGCGAGCATGATCCCCTGCACCAGGGCGCCGAGGAGTCCGATTACCCCCGCTCGTCGTGCCGCATGTGCCATCATGTCGTGCTCGGCATGGACGAATGGATCGACCGTGGGATCGACGCGCGATCTGACCAGCTCTCTGCGGAGCGCCGCGTAGCGGAATCCGACTGCACCGAGCGCGAGAAACTGGGCGACGAAGCTGATGTACTCGCGGATCGGGTCGGACCACTGAATGAGTGGCTCTGCTGGCATGAGGTGTGTGCTGTGGGCGATGATTGGAGGGAGTCGATGGGGTAACGGCAAAGGGCACACCGGACCGGAGTCCGATGTGCCCTTCGTCGTTCTGCTGACTGACCGTCCGACCTGTTCGATCGTCGGACCGTCAGACGGTCTTTACTTACACGCCGGCTCGCCGTCGCCCGCCGTGGTGACGCGCGGGTTCGGGGTGTTCACACCGATCGCGCAGGTGAAGTTCGGGATCTGCGAGTGCGTCACGCTGGCCGACCAGTAGCCCTGGCCAATCGTGATGTTCGGCGTCGACACGCCCGTCGACGGCTTGAACTTCAGCTTCG
>JALYXJ010000114.1 GCA_030947165.1 Gemmatimonadota bacterium | reverse complement strand
CCGCGCGGACGCGCCGCGATAGTCATAGTAGCCACGCTCGCGCTTGCGCCCGTACAGGCCGGCTTCCACGAGTCGACGCTGCGTGATCGCCGGCCGGTACCGCGGGTCATAGTAGAAAGCCTCGAACACGCTGCGCGTCACGGCGTAGTTCACGTCGTTACCGATGAAGTCCATCAACTCGAATGGCCCCATGCGGAAGCCACCGAGCTCGCGCATCGCCCAGTCGATCGTCGCAACGTCGGCGACCCCCTCCTCGAGCTGTCGCAGAGACTCGCCATAGAAGGGGCGCGCGATCCGATTCACGATGAAGCCCGGCGTATCGCTCGCGATCACCGTCGTCTTCTTCCAGCTGGTCACGAGTTCATTCGCACGGGCCAGGACGTCGGGGTCGGTGGTGATGGCCGGCACGATCTCGACCAGCGGCATCGCCGGCGCAGGATTGAAGAAATGTACGCCGACGACGCGTCCGGAATTGCTGCACCCGCCCCCGATGGCGGCGACCGACAGCGACGACGTATTCGTCGCGAGCATGCAGTCGCGACGCACGACCTTCTCCAGGCGGCCGAACAGCGCCTGCTTCACGCCGAGATCCTCGAGCACCGCCTCGATCACGATGCCGCAGTCGCCGAATGCCTCGTAGCCGGCGTCGAGGTCGCCCGCATCGGTGAGACGACCGACGGCGGCGTCCACCGCGGGCATCTCGATGCGTCCCTTCTCGACGTCGCGCACCAGCGCTTTGCGCATCCCCTGGCGCGCGCGCTCCACCGCACCCGGGACCGCATCGCCGAGGACTACCCGATGTCCCGCCGATGCGGCCACCTGGGCAATGCCGCTCCCCATCGCGCCAGCGCCAACGACGCCCACTACCATGGAGGCATCGTGCGACATCAGCGTCCCTCGAAGCGAGGCGGACGCTTCTCGGTGAACGCGCGCACGCCCTCCGCGTAGTCCTGCGTGCGCCCGGCCTCCCGCTGCAGTTCCTCCTCGAGCTCGATCTGCGTGTCCAGACCGTTGGAGAGGCCCGCATTGAAGCCCCGCTTCGTGAGTCCGAGCGCGCGCGTCGGCATGGCGGCGAGCCGAGTGGCGATCTCCCGTGCAACGTCCAACAGCTTCGCCGGCGGAACGCAGTCGTACACCAATCCCCACTCCAACGCCTTCTCGGCTGGGAGCTTGTCGCCCAGCATCGCGAGCGCGGCGGCGCGCTGAAGTCCCACAATCCGGGGGAGGATGAATGTGCCGCCGCTGTCGGGAATGAGCCCGATCTTGGTGAACGACTGGATGAAGTTGGCGCCTTCCGCGGCGATGGTGATGTCGCACGCCAGCGCGAGGTTGGCGCCCGCTCCGGCCGCCACGCCGTTCACGGCACACACCACCGGCTTCTCGAGCAGGCGAATCGCTCGGATGATCGGGTTGTATTGCAATCGCACCACGTCGCCGAGATCGGGCGCCGGCCGGCCCTCACGCGGCAGCACCTCCACGAGGTCCTGACCGGCGCAGAACGCCCGGCCACTGCCGGTCAGCAGGACGGCGCGCACGGCGGGGTCATCGCCTGCTTCGTCGAGCGCGGCGACGAGCTCGTCCGCCATTCGGCGGTTGAAGCTGTTGAGGACCTCGGGCCGATTCAGCGTGACCATCGTCACGCCGTCGCGCCGGTCGACGAGCAGGTGCTGGTAGGAGGACGTGGTCATGCGGGTATGTGGGGCGTGCGAGGGCGGCGACCAGGGGAAAGATATTCGACGCGCGCGGGGTGCGCTCGGCGGCGCGGCTGTGACGCCGAGAGGATGGGAGGTCCCCAACGCCGTGCCGTCGTTGCTGGGTAGCTCGTTTGCTCTTCCTCAAGGAGAAGCCAAGCAAGAGCAGCCACCAAAGGCACCGCGTCCGGTAGAGCACGACTCCCGTTCGCCGCGTACAGGCCCCACATTTCAGGCTTCGCCGCGCCTCGACCACCCGGTCCGATTTGATGACGCACGCCGCTTCGCCCAAGAACCGCCGCCCATCCGAGTCCGCGATCGTCGATCCCCGGTTCGACTGGCGCCGCATCGCCTATACGGTGCTCGTGTCGCGGGCCCTGGATGATCTCGAGGAGGCGACGAACCGCAATCGAGCGACCGTCCCCCGCGAGCACCTCGTGCTCTATCAGTTCTCGGCGCGCGGACACGAGGTGGGCCAGGCCATCCTTGGATCGCTGCTCGGCAATCCGCACGACGGCGTGGGCGCCTACTACCGCTCGCGTCCTCTGCTTTTGGCACTCGGGCTGCCGATCGACGACGCGCTCGGCAGTCCGCTGGGTCGCACGGGCGGCTTCAGCGACGGGCGCGACATCGGCGTGGTGTGCAACATGCCCGGACGCAGCGGTCCAACCGTGCTGCCGATGTCCGGCGATGTGGGCTCTCAGTACACCCCGACCGCGGGCTGGGCGCAGGGTATCACCTATCGTCGCGGCGTGCTCCGCGACGATTCGTGGACGAACGCCATCGCGGTGGCGCTCGGAGGCGAGGCGTCGGTCGCAACCAACGGCTTCTGGTCGGCCCTCACGATCGCCACGACGCTGAAGCTTCCCATGCTGTTCTACATCGAGGACAACGGGCTGGGCATCTCGGTGAAGGGCGACATGCAGACGCCGGGCGCCAATATCGCGGCCAATCTCGCGTCGTTCACCAACCTGTTCGTGCGCGACGGCGACGGATGCAACCCCTCCCAGGCCGCGGCGCTGATCGCCGAGTGTGTGGATCACGTGCGCGAGGGGAGCGGCCCCGCGCTGGTGCGCCTCACGGTGCCGCGCCTCTCGAGCCATTCGGGGCCCGATAATCAGAAGGGGTATCGCACCGATGCGGAGATCGCCCTCGACAGCGCGCGCGACCCGCTGCCCCGGTTGCGGGCGCATCTCGTGCCCGCCTTCATGAGCGAGAAGGACTGGGCGACGCTCGAGATAGAGGTCGCGCGCGATGTCGAGGACGGACTCGAGGCAGCGCGGGCGCGACCGGCGCCCGATCCCGCGACGGTCAAGCGGTTCGTCTACGCGGAGGCGCAGCGCGCGGGCGATGTGGTGGCGTTCGGCGGATTGTCCGCCGACGAGCGCACGGCGCTGGGCGGCAGCGATTCGCCCGCGAGCGACGGAGACCTGGTGCGCTTCGCCGAAGCGGTGCGACGCACGCTGGCCAGCGAGCTGGCAGCCAATCCCAAGCTCGTCGTCTTCGGCGAGGACGTCGGCCGCAAGGGCGGCGTCCATCTGGTGACGGAAGGATTACAGAAGAAGTTCGGCGCGCAACGCGTCTTCGACACCAGCCTCTCCGAGGAGGGCATCATCGGACGAGCGGTCGGGATGGCCATCAACGGCCTGATGCCGGTGGCCGAGATTCAGTTCCGCAAGTATGCCGACCCGGCGCACGAGCAGCTCAACAACGCCGGTACGATGCGCTGGCGCACGGCGAACCGGTTCGCGGCGCCGTTCGTGGTGCGGATGCCTGGCGGGTTCGGGAAGGATGTCGGCGACCCATGGCACTCATTGAGTGGCGAAGTGACGTGGGCGCACGCGCTTGGCTGGCAAGTGGCGATGCCGTCGAACGCGGCCGATGCCGTCGGCCTGCTCCGCGCAGCCATGCGCAGCGCGAATCCAACCATCTTCTTCGAGCACCGGTCGCTGCTGATGACCAGCGACGGCAGCGCGCGGTATCCGGGAGACGACTACGTGCTGCCGTTCGGACGCGCGAACCTGCTGCGCGAAGGGAGGGGCGTGACGGTCGTCACGTGGGGCGCGATGGTCCATCGATGTGTCGAGGCGGCCGACCGATTCGCTGGCGATGTGGACCTGCTGGACCTGCGCACGATCATGCCGTGGGATCGCGCGCGCGTGCTCGAGTCCGTGCGCAGGACTGGCAAGTGTCTGATCGTCCACGAAGACACCACGACCGCCGGATTCGGCGCGGAGATCGCCGCCGTGCTCGCGCGCGAGGCGTTCTGGAGCCTCGACGCACCAATCGAGCGGCTGACGGTGGAGGATGTTCCGATGCCGTATCATCCGGTGCTGCTGGATGCGGTGCTGCCGGATGCGGATCGGATCGCCGATCGGATCTCCGCGCTGCTCGCCACCTGATCTGATCTCCGGCCAATTGTCATCCCGCACGAGCGGAGCTTGATCTCCTCTCAGGCCACTTGTCATCCCGCACGAGCGGAGCGAGTGTCGGA
>JALYXJ010000112.1 GCA_030947165.1 Gemmatimonadota bacterium | reverse complement strand
GCGTCGATGGGCGACAGCGAATCGCGGCCGGGGGTCCCGGACAAGGTCACGTGGGCCGCGCTGTCGCCGGCGGCTGGCACGCCGTGGGCCGTCGCGGCCGAGTCGGTGGGGTGCGCCGCTGTCGTCTTCGGGGCTGGAGAGAGCTCCACGCCATTCGCCCGGAGAAAGGCGTCCAGCGACCGCGGCGGATTCATGGCCACGAGGGTGCTCGCCGCCATCAGCAGCAGCACCACCACGATCACTGCGCCCTTCCCGCTTCCCTTCCCGCGCGGGCTCGCCGCCGCCTTTGCCGGAATCGCGCCGCTGACCAGCGGCGTCATCGTCTTCGTCACCGCATCCGACGGCGCCGCAGCCCCGATCGAGATCGCCATCCCCGCGGCGCCACGCACTTCGCGGGCGAGCTCGTTGACGGTCGCATAGCGGTCGTCAGGCTCGGGGGCGAGCGCGCGGTCGAGCGCCTTCTGGAGGCGCGGCGACCAGACCACGTTGGGCTTGACCTCGGCGAGGGGCCGCGGTTTGATGGTGAGACGCTCCACGAGCGACTGCTTGGACGTCATCGCCGGATGTGGCAGTGATCCGGTGAGCATGTTGAAGAGCACGAGGCCGAGCGAGTACACGTCGGTGCGCGCGTCGAGCGCCTCACCGGCGAGCTGCTCCGGGCTCATGTAGTCGGGCGTGCCGATGGACACGCCGATCGACGTGACGTTCTGCCCGAGGTCCTTCGTGGTCTTCGCGATGCCGAAGTCGACGATCTTCACCCACTCACGGCCGTCGGGCTGGCGGGTGACCAGGATATTGTCGGGCTTGAGATCGCGGTGCACGATGCCCAGATGATGCGCGGCGTGCAGGCCGTCGGCGATCTGCCCGGTGAGCTCAGCCGCCCGCCGCGGTTGGAGCGTCCCCTCGCGCCGCACGAGCGCGGTGAGCGTCTCTCCCTCCACGTACTCCATCGCCAGGTACAACGTCCCGTCCGCGGTCTCGCCGAAGTCGTAGATCGCGGCCACATTGGGCTGGTGAATCTGGCTCGCGTTCGCTGCCTCGCGGTTGAAGCGGCTGATGGCTTCGGGGGTTGGCGCCAGCGACGGGCTCATCACCTTCACGGCGCTCTTCCGACCCATCTTCACGTGCTCGGCCAGGTACACCCGGCCCATGCCCCCTTCTCCGATGCTGCGCAGCACGCGGTAGCGGTCGGCCAGCACCTGGCCGATGAGCGGATCCGCCGGCGGGACCGGGGCGCCGAGGCGCGCGCCGTCCTGCGGACAGAGCTCCTGCTCCGGGCCATATTCGGTGCCGCAGGTGGGACAGACGTTCTGCACGGGGGTAGGGCCGGAAAAAGGGGAGGCGTGCGAGGTCGGGATAATGACAGTCGGGGGCGGGGTCTCGTCACGCTTTCCGCGTGACGGGGGCAGGTTCAGAAGACGTCGGCGCGGGTCCTGCGGGCCCTTGGGGATGACGCCGCGCCGGCTGACGGGGTCGAAGGCTCATCGGGAGGTCGTGCATGCACGTGGCCTGGCTTGCTTTGGCGCTCCAGCTTCGCACCGCCGCGATGGCGGTCCCTCCGGCCATGGGCGCGGGGGGACAGGGCGTGGACTCCCTCCGGGAGGCGCGCCGGGCTCGCAACGAGCAGGCCTCGTTCGAGCGGGCACGGCGGGCCGCGCTGCCCTGGGAGACCGGCAGCGGCGGCCGCTGCGACGTGCACCTCGGGCGCTTCTGCTGGTGGTACGACGAATACACCCCCCCGCTCCCCCCCGAGCCCCTCTCGATCGTGCGGCGGCGCGATGAGCTGGTCGCCCTGTTCGACACCCTGTCGCAGCGGCTGCCGGGCGACCAATGGCTCGCCGGCATGCGTGTGCACTACCGCATCGACGCGCATCGCTTCGACGCCGCGGACAGCGCCGCCCGGGACTGCCACGCGACGGGATGGTGGTGCCGCGCCCTGATCGGCTACGCGGCGCATGCACGCGGGGAGGCCGCTCGCGCGGATTCGTCGTTCGCGGCGGCGCTGGCCGAGATGCCGGACGACGTTCGCTGTGCGTGGACGGACATTCGCTCGTTGATCCCTGGCGATACGCGCGGCCGCTATGAGGAGCTGGCGTGCGATGCACGCGGCCCCATCGAGCGCCGCTACTGGCTCCTCGGTCGTCCGCGGCTGTCCGCCGCAGCGAACGAGTGGCGCAACGAGTTCTATGCGCGTCGCGTGCAGAGCTGGATCGCCGAACGCTCCGCGACCCCGCAGGCATTGAGCTGGGGACGGGATGCCGAGGAACTCCTGCTCCGCTACGGCTGGCCGGTGGCGTGGGGACGCGCGCAGATCCCCAGCTCCAGCGGATTCCCCGACTACACGGTCATCGGCCACGATCCCTCACCGAGCTTCGCCTTCGGCGCACGCGAGGAGCTGCTCGACTCGCTCGCCTCCGCGGCGGATGACGGCTGGGACCTGCGCTCCCACGCCTCCGAGTCGCGCTTCGCCCCCGCGGGCGTCCGACGTGTCGCCGCGGTATCGTCGCAGCTGGCGCGCTTTCGTCGCGGCGACTCCACAT
>JALYXJ010000111.1 GCA_030947165.1 Gemmatimonadota bacterium | reverse complement strand
GCTCGCGGCACGCGCGGCTGCCAAGGAGGCCGCCTTCAAGGCGCTCTCGGGCAACGACCTGGCGCGGGCGATCGGTTGGCGGGAGCTCGAGGTGGTGTCGCGTCACCACCAGACACCCGTCCTGCTGCTGCACGGGCGGGCCGCCGAGCGGGCGACCGAGATGGGCGTGACGCGCGTCCATCTCTCCCTGACGCACACCGCCACGACCGCCGCCGCGTTCGTGATCGCCGAGCGCGACCTGGGCGGGTGAGCGCCGAGGCGCGGGGCGATCGAGACCGCGCCAGCGCTGCATGTCGGTCCCTAGCTTCCTCTTGGGAATCCCGATAGCTTCTATCGGCTATGAGAACGCGAACTCCCAGCCACCGAATTTTTTTCCTCGGCGCCCTCATCGTCGCCCCTGTTTTCGGGGCCGCCGCGCAAGAGCATCCGGCCCGGCGCGTCGCCAACATCGTCAGTGTCGCGGTGGAGGAGTACGCCAAGGCAGTCGATCGCAATGGCCGGCTGATCAGCGCGCAGGAGTTCCAGGAGGCGAACGACTTTCTCGCCGATGCCCGCCGCGCGGCTGAGCGGTTGTCGGGTCAGCAGGCGGCGTCCGCTCGCATTCTGCTCGATTCCATTGCCGCGGCCGTAGCCACCAAGCGGCCTCCAGCGGCGCTGGATAGCCTGGAAGCGCGATTTGCCGTGCTTCTCGGGAACGAAGCCAAGCTCGAGCTGCCCAAGCGCCCGGCCGACCTCGCGGAAGGCCGGGCGATCTACACCGCCTCCTGTGCGAGCTGCCACGGCGTCGGCGGGTTGGGCGACGGCCCGGCTGGTGCGACGCTCACGCCCAAGCCCGCCGCCATCGGCAGCTCGGTGCAGATGCGAGGAGTGACGCCGGCCCTGATGTACCGGATCCTGTCGGTCGGCATCGCCGGAACTCCCATGGCCAGCTACGCCGGCTCGCTCACCGCCGAGCAGCGATGGAACGTGATCGCCTACGTGAACTCGCTGCGCGCCACTCGGTCCCAGCTGCTCGAGGGGGAGGGACTGTACACCCAGCGGTGTGCGTCGTGTCATGGAGTGGCTGGCGCTGGCGACGGTACCCTCGCGCGCTCGCTCACCACGCTGCCACCCGAGATCGGGACGATGGCCTGGCAGGCGGAGCACAGCGACGGGGAGATCGCGGCCGTGGTGAAGCAGGGGATCGCCGGCAGCGCGATGCCGCCGTCGAGCGATCTCACCGACGCGCAGGCCGCGGCGGTGGTGGCCTACGCACGGACCCTTCCGGCGAAGGACCGCACCGGCGGCATGCTCGCGCAGGGGAGCGACAGCCTGAGCGCGACGGCAGCAGCTCGGAACGTCCTCGTGCAGCTCGAGCAGTCGTTGAGCGCCGCAAAGAGCGGTCGGCCCAGCGACGCCGGCGACAAGGCCTTCGACGCCTACATCGCGTTCGAGCCGCTCGAGCGTGTGGCGCGGGCGAAGAATCCCGGGCTCGTCTCCTCCATGGAGCGGCAGTTCGCCGAGTTCAAGGCGGCGGTGCGCACCAATGACGTCCGCGCCGCCGAGAAGGTGCGCGACGCGATCGAGACGTCGCTTCCCGAGGTGATCGCGCTGAGCGCGCCCGCCGGCAGCGGCGCCGAAGCGTTCTGGCAATCGTTCCTCATCATCCTCCGCGAAGGGTTCGAGGCGATCCTCGTCATCGGCGCGATCGTGGCGTTCCTGATCAAGACCGGACACCGCGACCGGCTCCGCAGCATCTGGACCGGCGTCGTGATGGGTGTCGCGGCCAGCGCCATCACGGCCGTCATCCTCAAGACGATCCTCGCCGCAGTGCCGGCGAGCAAGGAGTTCATCGAGGGCGTCTCGCTGCTGCTGGCGGTGGTGGTGCTCTTCTCGGTGAGCTACTGGCTCATCTCCAAGGTGGAAGCGGCCAAGTGGCAGCAGTTCATCAAGGAGAAGGTCAGCGCCGCGCTCGAGCACGGCGGCGGCCGCGCGCTCGTCTTCGTCGCGTTCCTCGCCGTGTACCGCGAGGGAGCCGAGACGGCGCTGTTCTATCAGGCGCTGTTCAACGAGGGGCCGAACGTCGCCCTGCCCATTACGATGGGCATCGCCGCCGGCTTCGTCGCGCTCGGCGTCATCCTCACCCTGTTCTACCGCTTCGGCGTGAAGATCCCGCTGCGGCCGTTCTTCTCCATCACGAGCGTGCTGCTGTACTACATGGCGTTCGTATTCACGGGCAAGGGAATCAAGGAGCTGCAGGAGGGCGACCTCGTGCCGCTCAGCGCCATACGCGGCTTCCCGCACGTGGAGTGGCTCGGTCTCTATCCCACCTGGCAGGGGGTGCTCGCTCAGCTCGTGCTGCTCCTCCTGTTCGCCTTTGCCGTGCTCAAGACCCTCTGGCCCAAGCGCTCTGTGGCGCTGCCCACCGTGATGCCGACGTCAGGGCCACAGCAGGCGGTGAACGCCGAGGTGGAGCACCTGCGCGGGGAGAACGAGGAGTTGCGGAGGCGCCTTACGGCGTTGGAAGAGGCGATGGAGCGCTCGGAGGCGCAGAGCTGAGCGTCGGCGCATAGATCCCCGGCTCGCCGGCCGTGATCCGGCGGCGCAGCATCATCAGCGCGATGCCCGCGGCCACGAACCCGAGCGCGATGAGCTGGGCGTAAGTGAGGCCGCCCACGAACCGATCGTCCTTCGCGCGAAAGATCTCCACGACGAACCGCTCGAGTCCCGCGAGCACGCAGTACAGGCCGAACAGCCATCCCTCCGCGTGCTTGTGGTCGCGCCGCCGCCACAGAACGGCGAACATCGCGAGCCCGAACGCGACCTCGTAGAGCTGCGTCGGATAGACCGACAGCACGGTGGTCGGAGCCACGCCAGCCGGGATCGCCACTCCGAACTCGCGCGCCATCACCCCCGCGGTGCTCGGCGGCGCGCCGTTCGGGAATGCCACCGCCAGGAAGCCGCGCCACGGACGACCATAGTCGTCACCGATTGCCCAGCATCCGGTGCGGCCGACCGCATAAGCGGCCGCCACACCGGGCGCGCCGACGTCGAGGATGCGCCAGATGCCGAACCGCTTCCACCGCACGACGGCGAACACGGCGAGCATGGCGCCGATCAATCCGCCCCAGAACACGAAGCCGCCGCGGTCGAAGATGGAGTCCCAATGCCGCAGCACGACCACGTAGTACGCTTTCGCGCCGACCAGCCCACCAAAGAGCGCGGCGATCGTCATGTCGGACAGCGGCTCCGGATCGTAGCCGCGCCGGCGGAGCTCGGTCTGCGCCACGTACTGCGCCACCACGCAGGACATGAGAATGGCGATGCCGAACCCCGTGAATTGCAGAGGCCCGACGTTGTAGGCGAATGGATGGTGGACGATCGGATGCGGCAGCAGCGTCATGCGCTCACGAGGCCGGGGAGTGGGAGCGAGGCGAAGGCGTTGAGGTCGAGCGACGCACGCTCGCCACGCTCGAGGTGAAAGAGCCCGGCGCGCGCGATCATCGCCGCGTTGTCCGTTGCAAGGCGCGGCGTCGGTGCGTACACCTCGGCGCCGAGTGTGCGCATGCGCGACTTCATCGCCTCGGCGAGGGTCCGGTTGCCGGCCACGCCACCGCCGAGCACCACACGCGTCCGGCCGAACTGCTGGACGGCCCGCGCCGTCTTCTCCACCAGGGTGTCCACCAGCGCGTCGTGGAAGCCGCGCGCGATGTGGGGTGCGTCATCGGGAGTCCCGTTACGTACGGCGAGCAGCACCGCGGTCTTGATACCGCTGAACGACACGTCGTAGTAATCGTCGTCGCCGGGCTGCTGGTTGCGTCGCAGCATGGGGCGGGCAAAGCGGAAACGTGTCGGGTCGCCGTCGCGCGCGAGCCGCTCCACGTGCGGGCCGCCCGGATACGGGAGGCCGAGCAGCTTGCCGACCTTGTCGAACGCCTCGCCCGCGGCATCGTCTCGCGTGCGGCCGAGCAGGCGATAGCGTCCCCAGGCCTCCACGTCGATCAGCATGGTGTGGCCTCCGGAGACGAGCAGCCCGGTGAACGGCGGCACCGCCTCGGGATGCTCGAGGGCCGTGGCGAACAGGTGGCCTTCCATGTGATGCACGCCGACGCAGGGAATGCCGCGCCCGAACGCGAGCGACTTGGCGAAGCTCACCCCCACGAGGAGCGCGCCCACCAGGCCAGGCGCATTCGTCACCGCCACGGCATCCACGTCGTCGAGCGACGTGCCAGCATCGGCCAGTGCCCGTT
>JALYXJ010000085.1 GCA_030947165.1 Gemmatimonadota bacterium | reverse complement strand
CGCGAGGACCGCGAGGCCGCGCTTCAGGTTCGTGATCTCGAGCAGCATGTTGCGCTCGACCGCACGCTCTGCCGAGTTGATGTCGGAGACCGTGACCGAGCCGTCCTGGATGAGGGGCTTCACCTCGCCGAGCGCGCCGCCGAGCACGAGCGCGACGTGCGACTTCTTGTACGACTCGGCCAGCTTGATCGCCTCGGTGAGGTTGTCTTCCTCGAGGAACTGCGAGAACTCAGGGGCGAACTTGCGCGTCTCCTTCTGGGCGATCCGCAGGTTCCACCACTTGGACACCATCACGGTGAGCGAGTAGATGGACATCAGTGCCATCGTGATGACGATGCCCTTGGCGAAGCTTCCCATCTGGTGCCAAAGGCCGAGAATCGAGAGATCCATGTGCTAAGTCTCCGGAAGTAGGTCGCTTACTTGGTGAGCGCGAAAGTGAAGGGCTGCTGGACCATCTGCTTGACTTTCCGCCCGCCAATCTCGGCCGGGTAGAATTTCATGTTCGGCAGCACGTTCTTGACGGCCTGCGTGAAGCCGTCGTGGCTGGACTTCAGCACCTTGAAGGTGCTCATCTCGGCGCGGCCCGTCGTGTCGACCACGAACTGGGCGAGCACCTCGCCTTCGATGTTGGCCGACTTGAGCATCTCGGGATAGCGCGGCTGCGGCGATCCTGCCGCCGTCTGCACCTGCTTCTCCACCTGGAACTCGAAGTACGGCTGGTCCGTGTTCACCGCGGTGCCGCCCACGACGCCCTTCGACGTGCCGCCGGCCACACCCTTCCCGGTGAAGTCGGCTTCGTCGGTGACCTTCTTGGAGAGGTCGATGTCGGGGAGCACGTCCGGCACCTTGATCGGTGCCGTGAGCACCTGGAAGCCCTTCGGCGGTGGCGGCGCAGCCACCACGTCCTTCGGCATCGGCTTCGGCTCTTCCTTCGGCGGAGGCGGCTCCTCCTTCTTCTTCATGTCGACGAACTCGACCTTCTCCGCCTTCGGCTTCTCGAGCGCCTGGCTCGCCTGGAGGGTGCCGTACAGCGCGGCGGTGATCAGGACGGCGTGAATCACGCCGCTGATGATCAGCCCCCCGGTCGATCTCTGCTTCTTTGGCTTGGATTCGATCAGATTGTTGAACATGTCCGCAAAGACCCTTGGCTAAAGGACGGGACACCGCACGACTGAATGCAAGGTACCAGGGCTCGACGCGAGGGGAACGGGGCACGCATTAAGATTTGGTGAAGGCGGAGTTACTCTCTCATATCGTCGCTCGTCCTTGCCCTTCGGGCGTACGGCCGTCAGAAGCGGACTCGTCGCCGGGCTCTAGTGTGTCCCGCGATTCCCGAGCGTCGCGTAGCTCCCGCAGCTCGCGGCGCGCCTGGTCCGCGGCGGCGACGTCCTGGGCCGATAGCAGCGGCAGGGTCACGGTGAACACCGAGCCGCGCCCGAGCCGCGACTGTACGGTGATCCGCCCCCCGTGCGCCTGGGCAATCCACTGGCTGATCGCCAACCCCAGCCCGAATCCTCCTCGCTCGCTCGCGCGCGATCTCGCGCGGTCCGCTCGCCAGAAGCGGTCGAACACGTGGGGCAGATCGACGGCGGAGATGCCGATCCCCGAATCGCGCACAGTGAACGCGATCTCCCCACCGCCGCGCAGACTGAGCGAGAGCTCCAGCTTGCCGCCCCGCGGCGTGTACTTGATCGCGTTCGTGATCAGGTTGAGGAAGAGCTGGCGGAGCCGACGCGCGTCGCCATCCACCACGCCCTCCTCCAGCACGGCCATCGACACGTCGAGCCCAGCGTGCTCGCCGAGGATCACGGCGGTCTCGTACACGTCGCGCACCACGGGCCCGAGGGGGGTCGCCTCGCGGTGAATGTCGAATCGGCCTTCGTCCGCGCGCGCCAGCGTCAGGAGGCTGTCCACGAGATCCGCCATGCGCGCCGTCTCCTGCAATGCCTCCTCGAGCGCCTGCATGGCCTCGCTGCCGGCCGCGTTCGGATGCATGGCCCGTTCGACGTCGGCGCGGAGGACCGTGAGGGGCGTCTTCAGCTCATGCGAGGCGTCGGCGGTGAAGCGGCGCAGCGCGCTGAACGACGTCTCGAGACGCGCGATCATCGCGTTGAGCGTCGTGCCCAATCGGGACAGCTCCTCGTTGCCGAGGTCCGAGGGAAGGCGCCGATGCAGCGAGCGGCCATCCGTGATCGCCTCGACTTCGTTGATCAGCATTTCCACCGGCTCGATCGCTCGGCCGGCGATCAGATACGCCGCGGCGATGGAGACGAGCAGGATGACGGGAAAGACGATCAGCAGCGTACCGATGAGGAGGCTCGGACTGAGCTCGACGAGGGAGGTCGGCGCCCCCGCGACGACCCTGGTGATGTTGGGGAGGAGCACGGGATCCCGCCTCGCCGCGAGCAGCAGCCGGCCGCCGAACAGCGAGTCGCCGACGGACACGAGCGCGCCCTCGCCGTCGGGCACGAGCCGCACCGCCGCTTCGTCGATCGCGGCGCGGTCGTCGTCGGGCAGCTGCCGGAGACCGATTGAGCTGTAGAGCTGCCGATCGTCGCGGTCGTAAACGATGAAGTAGCCCGGCACGCGCTCGAGGAGCGACCGCATCTCCTCTGTGGCGTACACGCGCGTGCCGTGCTTCCCCGTCGGATCGGGCGCCTCGCGCGTGAGGGGCGTGCCCTGGCCGCTCGCGGCACGAAGATACGTCAGCGCCCGGTCGCCCTGCATGAGCGCCACGGGCCCGAGCTCCTGCAGCCCTCGCGCCGTGCGCGCGAAATACAGGGCGCCGGCAAAGATGATCAGGCTGCCCGCCAGCGCGAATCCGTACGCGACGGTGAGCCGCGCGCGCAGCGTCGCCACGTTACTCCTTCAGGACGTAGCCGACACCGCGAACGGTCGAGATCATCTTCCGGGTGTGCTTGGCGTCGATCTTCTTGCGCAGGTGGTTGATCACGACATCCACGATGTTGGTGCCGGGGTCGAAGTGATAGCCCCACGCATATTCCGTGATCAGGGTGCGGCTCATGACCCGGCCCGTATGGCGCGCGAGGTATTCGAGCACCGTGTACTCCTTTGGCGTGAGCTCGATCAGCTCCCCGGCGCGACGGACCTCGCGCGTCGCCTGGTCGATCGCCAGGTCGCCCACCTGCAGCACGGGCGAGGCGAGGGCGCGCGGACGCCGCGCGAGCGCCTCGACGCGCGCGAGGAGCTCCTCGAACGCGAACGGCTTGGTGACGTAATCGTCCGCACCGGCGCGCAGCGTGGCCACCTTGGCATCCACCGCATCCTGCGCAGTGAGCACCAGCACCGGCCGCTCGAACCCCTTCGCGCGCAGCGAGCGCAGCACGTCGATCCCGCTCTTGCCCGGCAGGCGCATGTCGAGCACGATGAGGTCGTACGCCTCCGAGCTGGCGCGGCGCTCGCCCTCCTCACCGTCGGTGGTCAGGTCCACCGCGCAGCGATGCTCCTCCAGTCCACGCTTCACGTACTGCCCGACCGTCGGGTCGTCCTCGATGACGAGAATCCGCATCGGGCGGCCTACTCCTCGCCGCCCGGTCGCCGGAAATTGTACTCCCGGATCTTTCGGTAGAGTGTCTTCGAGCTGATCCCCAGCGTCGACGCCGCCTTCCCCTGGTGCCAGTTGGTGTTGTGCAGCACGGTCTCGATGTGCCGCCGCTCGAGCTCGGCCAGCGAGATCGCGGGCGACGATACCGGTGTTGGATCGTGGCCCGGCAACTGGAGCGGCAGATCCGCGGCGCGGATCTGCGGACCCTGCGCCAGCAGCACGGCGCGCTCGATCACGTTGCGCAGCTCGCGCACGTTGCCCGGCCATGGGTACTTGGTGAGCAGGTCCAGCGCCTCCTGGCTCAGCGTCGGCGGCGACGACTTGCCGAACTGCCGCAGCATCTGCCGGGCGATGAGCGGAATGTCCACCACGCGGTCGCGGAGCGGGGGCAACTCGATCGAGATCGTGTTGATGCGATAGAACAGATCGTCGCGGAACAGGCCTTCGCCCACCCGGTCGGCGAGGTCGCGGTTGGTGGAGGCGAGCACGCGCACGTCCACCTCGACCTTCTGCGTCCCGCCGACCCGGTAGAAGCTGCGCTGATCGAGCGCGCGCAGCAGCTTGCCCTGCAGCTTCGGCGACAGCTCACTGATCTCGTCGAGGAACAGCGTGCCCCCGGCGGCGAGCTCCATCAGGCCGAGCTTGCGCTCGTCGGCGGCCGGAAAGGCGCCCTTCTCGTGCCCGAACAGCTCACTCTCGAGCAACCCTTCGGTGAGCGCGGCGCAGCCAACGTCCACGAACGGCCCGCTGCGTCCGGACAGCCGATGCAGCATGTGCGCGACGAGCTCCTTCCCCGTGCCCGATTCGCCGCTGATCAGCACCGGCGAGTCGCTCGGCGCCACGCGCGCGATGACGTCGAGCACGGCCTGCATCGGCGCGTACTGGGTGGTGATCTCGCTCGCCCCACCGGCGCGGTCCAGCTGCGACTGGAGCAGCACGTTCTCGCGCGACAGGCGCCGCTTCTCCCAGGCGCGGCGCACCAGGACGTCGATCTCCGCCATGCGGTACGGCTTGGCCATGTAGTCGTAGGCGCCGAGCTTCATGGCGCTGATGGCCGTCTCGATCGTGCCGTTGCCCGTGATGATGATGACTTCCGGCGGATCGGCGTCGGCGCGGACCTGCTTGAGCACCTCCAGACCGTCCAGCTCCGGCATCACGATGTCGAGCAACGCCACGTCGAACGCTTCGGCGCGCAGCGCATCGAGCGCGGAGCGCCCATTGCTCACGGTGTGCACGGCGTACCCGCGCCCTCCGAGAAAGTTGGCGAGAATCTGGCCGAGGTGGACCTCGTCCTCGGCGACCAGCACCTTGATCTTCGAATCGTTCACTGAGTTTCTCCGGTCTCGTCGGCCCGGGGGAGGATGATGCGAAAGACGCTGCCTTCGCCCGGGGTGCTGTCCACTTCGATGCGCCCACCATGTTCGGCCACGATCGCGTAGCAGATCGACAGGCCGAGGCCCGTGCCGCG
The DNA here is from genome assembly GCA_030947165.1 of Gemmatimonadota bacterium. Next base: position 2,882 of record JALYXJ010000085.1, on the reverse strand, counting down.
GCCGGGCGCCTTGGTGGTGAAGAACGGCTCGAAGATCTTGGGCAGGTCGGCGCGGCGGATGCCCTCGCCCTGGTCCACGATCTCGGCGACCACCGACCGGGCGTCGTCGCCCCATCGCGTGCGCAGGGCCACCGTGCCCCGCTCCTGCATGGCATCCATCGCGTTGAGCAGCAGGGCCATGAAGACCTGCACGAGCTGTTCCTCGTTCGCGCGCACCACCTGCCCCAGCGTGCGGTCGAGGTCCACCTTCACCTGCAGCTTCTTGAAGCGCGTGTGATGCTTCAACACGAAAAGCGTGCGCTCGATCGCCGCGTTCACGTCGAGCATCGTCTTGTCGGCCGACTTGGGCCGGCTGAAATCGAGCAGCGAGTCGACGATGCCCTTGCAGCGCAGCACCTCGCTCTGGATGAGGCGCAGCCCTTCCTGCATATCCGGCGGCGCATCCTCGTGTCCCAGCTCCAGGCTCTCCGCGCACGCGGCGATCGTGGCGAGCGGATTGTTGATCTCGTGCATCACGCCCGCGGCGAGCGTGCCGATGGCCGCGAGCTTCTCGGCCTGGGAGAACCGGTCGTTCGCCTGGCGCCACTCCGTGACGTCCTCACCGACCGTGATCACATGCGTCACGGGCCCGTCGTCCAGCCGCATCGGGATCTTGGAGAGCCGGTAGGTGCGCAGCTCGCCGGTGGCGGTGGACTCCATCTGGAAGATCTGGAGCCGGCCGGTCGCGAACACTTCGTCGAACTCCCGGCGCAGCATCGTCGCCGGCTGGCGATGAAGGATCTCGAAGATCGTGCGGCCGATCGCCTCTTCGCGCGACACGCCCTGCATGCCCGTTTCCCGCTTGCGATTCCAGACCGAGATGCGGTACTCCCGGTCGATCACGTAGAGACCGACCGGGAGCGAGTCGATGATGCGCTCGGTGACGCGGCGCTCGCGGTCGATCTGCCGCGTACGCTCGATGACCTCGCTCTCGAGCCGCTGCGCGTACGCCGCCTGCCGCAGCACCGGCGCCAGGATGTCGGCCAGCGTGGCGAGAAAGGTCCGCTCGTCCGGGGAGAGTCGAACCGTGGGGGTGAGCACGAGCGCGCCCAACGGATGGTGGGCGGCGTCGAGCCGGACGACGATCATGTCCGCCGGGTCGCGCGTCTGCTGCGCGAGGCGGGCGCGCACGACCGCGGCCGACGGAGGAGGCGCGCCCACGCGCGCCTTGCAGCGGATCTCCATGTGGTCCATCAGCCAGAGCGAGACGCTCGAGGCGAGGACCGTGTCGGCCACCCGCGCCAGGACACCACCCAACACCTCGGTGGGTGCGTCGCCGGTGGCGAGCGCGGCGGCGATCTGCGCGATGGCGGCGAGCAGGGGCGGCCGCGCCCCGTGCTCAGCGGTGGTTTCCATCACTCGGTCGTTGTCGACCGATGTCAGCGGACCTGGCTCGTGCTGGCTCGATCCTGAGGATGACAGAGGCTCGCTCTACAAGGAGGGAGCCGAAAGGTAGGACGAAATGTCCGAAAGGACAAGATGACCGAGGAGAAAAGCTGGGTCCGCTTAGGCAAGCGCGCGGATCTGCGCGAACAGCTCGTCGTTGCTTCGCTTCTGCGACGGACTCGCCTCGACATGCTCCCAACGGATGATGCCGGCGCGGTCGATGAGGAAGTACGCCCTGGTCGAGAAGAATCGATCCTCCAACAGCACGCCGTAGGCGCGAGCGACGTCGCGCTTGAAGTCGCTGAGGAGGTCGGACTTCATGGAATACTTGCCCTTGAACTCGTTGAGCGTCGGGGTGGAGTCCACGCTGATCGGCAGCACCACAGTGTTCGCGTCGGCAAACTGATCCCAATCGTCGCGCATGTCACAGAGCTCCTGGGTGCAGGTGCTCGTGAAGGCGAGGGGGAAGAAGGCCAGCAGCACGTTGCGGCCGCGCAGCGACGACAAGCTGGTGTCTTTGCCCGCGGTCGACGGCAGCGTGAAATCGGGGGCTGGCGAGCCGACGGCGGGAACGGGTGACGACATGGATCCTCAGCGAATTGGTGGCGGCGACGGCGCGCCGCACCTTAATCACCTGGCGTAGGGCTGGGCCAGTGCATCGTGCGCCAATTGGTCCGATGCCGCGCGATGGGCCTCGCTCAGGAAGGGATAGCGGGCGCGAATCTCCCGGACGCGCTGCACGTCGATCGATACGATGGCCGGGCGATCCTGGGGGCGTGCCAGGTTGGGGAGCGATTCGCCCCACGGGCCGTACGCAGCGGAGCCGCCGTCGTAATGCACGCCGCCTCCGTCGCCCGTGCGGTTCACCGCGATGATGAAGCACTGGTTCTCGATCGCGCGTGCCCGCACGAGCACGTCCCAATGCGCGCGCCGCTCCGCCGGCCAGTTGGCAATCACGACCATGAGATCCACCTGGGCGGCAACCTCGCGAAACAGCTCGGGAAAGCGAAGGTCGAAGCAGATGAATGGGCTGATGCGCACGCCTTCGACCGTGACGACGACCGGCGCGTTCCCGGGCATGTACGACTCGTGCTCGCCGGCGAAGCTGAACACGCGCTGCTTCACGTACGTCGCATGCAACCGGCCCGCGGGATCGAACAAGGCGGCGGCGTTGTGCATCACCGGTGGCTCGGCGCCACGGGCCTTGGCGCGCACGGCCAGTCCCGCCAACACCCACACCCGATCCACGGCCGCCATCGCCGCGAGTCGGTGGGCCGACGGGCCGTCGAGGGGCTCGGCCCAGTCCTCGGCGCGCATGGTGAAGCCGGTCGTGCACATCTCGGGTAAGACGACGAGCCGCGCGCCCTGTGCGGCGCTCCGGGTGACGACGCCCTCGGCGCGCCGAAGCGCCGTGGCTGGATCGTGCCAGCCGGTGTCGAGCTCACCGAGTGCGACGC
>JALYXJ010000025.1 GCA_030947165.1 Gemmatimonadota bacterium | reverse complement strand
ACGGCCTGGAACAGCTGCTCTATGCACTCCGGCGACAACTCCACCCGTCGCTCGTGCTTGGCATCGACCCGCTGCGATTGGACGCGAACACCATCACGAGCGACGTCGCGAGCTTCGACGAGGCGTGCGAGCGCGGAGAGCTGTCCGCCGCCGTTGCGCTCTATCGAGGACCCTTCCTCGACGGTTTCTACATCGGTGATTCGGCGGAATTCGAACGCTGGACGGATACGGAGCGAGCGCGTCTGGCCGAGCGCTACGTCGGCGCCCTGGAGCACCTGGGACGGCAGGCCAGCGCTGACGGCGACACGCGTGCCGCCATCGAGACCTGGCGCCGGCTCGTGGCCGTCGATCCCATGAGCTCCCGTGCGACGCTCGGCTTGATGACGGCGCTGGCGGAGGCCGGTGAGGCGGCCGAAGCGATTCGGCAGGGACGTGCGTACGAAGCGCTCGTCCGCGGGGAAGGCGCGAAACCCACCGCAGCGATCGAGGAGCAGCTGCGCCGCCTCCTCGCCGAGCCGAGGGAATCGGCGGGGCCGATGCCCCCCGCTGCTGGACATGCACCAAGTACTCCTGCTCGGGCGGTGCCAGTGGTAATAGCGAGGCCGGCCACTCGACTCTCGCGCCGCGCCCTGGCTGTCACCGCGGCGGGATTGACGATGCTGTCGGTCGCGCTCGGCCAGCGTGTCTTGTCCCACCGACCGAGCTCACGTCGAGCGGCGCCGGTGGGAGTCCGATCCATCGCCGTTCTCCCGCTCCGCAATCTCTCCGGCGATTCCGCGCAGGAGTACTTTGCCGACGGGATCACCGACGCGCTCATCACGGACCTGGGAAAGATCGCGGGGCTGCGCGTGATCTCGCGCACCTCGTCCATGCACTACAAGGGCACGCACGAGACGCTGCCCGCGATCGCCCGGCAGCTCGACGTGGACGCGATCGTGGAGGGATCCGTGCTGCGGGCCGGCAGCCGGGTGCGGGTCACGGCGCAGCTCGTGGAGGCGTCGTCCGACCGGCACCTCTGGGCCGAGACCTACGAGCGCGACCTGCGGGACGTGCTCGAGCTGGAGGACGCCGTCGCCCGGGCGATCACGAACGAAGTCCAGGTCAGGGTCGCGTCCGTGTCGCACGGTTCGCTGGCAAGTGGACGCGTCCGACCCGTGGACCCCGAGGCGTACGATTCGTATCTCCGCGGTCGAAGCGAGTGGAACTCGTGGACCGAGCAGTCGGTCACATCGAGCATCGTACACTTCGAGCGAGCCATTCAGCTGGACTCGCAGTATGCCCCGGCGTGGGCGGGGCTGTCCGATGCATACATGGGCCTGGGCGGCGCCGGCGTCCTGCCCACGCAGGTGGCGTGGCCGAAGGCGAAGGCGGCAGCACTGCGGGCGATCCAGCTCGACGACTCGCTCTCCGAGGCACATGCCTCGCTGGCGATGGCCCTGGCCCACGTGGATTGGTCGTGGTCGGCGGCGGAGACGGAGTTTCGTCGGGCCATCGCGCTCGACCCGAACAACGCCCACGCTCACCAGATGTACGGCGAAGTCCTCGAGGCCGCCGGGCAGTTCGATGCCGCGATCGCGGAGAGGCGGCGCGCGCTGCTGCTCGACCCCCTCTCGCCGAACAAGCAGAACACGCTCGCCGCCAGCCTCTATCGAGCCGGCCGGTACGACGAAGCGCTGCAATACTTCCTGTCGGTCCCTGACCCGGATTTCATCTCGGAGAATCGTCATCGTCGCATTGCCGCCATCTACGAGCGCCGAGGCAGGTTGGCGGACGCCATGGCCGAATGGCTGACGGCGCTGAGGCTCAGTGGGAAGCAGCAGGCTGTCGCGTCCGTCGAACATGCGTATCAGTCGTCCGGCTACGCCGCGGCCAGAAGGGTCTTCCTGCAGCGAGATCTTCAGGAAGTGCTGCGACGCGCGCAAAAGGGGTATCCGCGACCGCGCTCGCTGGATGTCGCCGCCGACTACGCGCTCCTGGGCGATCGAGACCGGGCGATGGCGTGGATCGACAAGGCTGCTCGCGAGCGGGAGTGGCCGGTGATGTTCCTGAGTGTGGATGACCGCTTCGAAGCGCTTCGGTCCGATCCGCGATTCCGGGAGGTGGAGCGCCGCATCGGATTGATCGGCGCGTAGCCACGCGGTCACACTGTCTTTATGGTCTCTTGCTGAGGGTGCCGTACCATCGGTACCAGGCTCGCCCACTGCTGCTGCGGCGCGAGCAGCCTGCGCCAGACCGGGCGGCGTGGACCACCTTCGGCTCGCTGAGCGCCGACGCCGATGGTTACGCTATAGGAGCAGGGTCTCTCGGACTTTTCGTCGCGGTAAAGATCCGACCCTACACCACCGGTTTCGTCGATCACCACGAGCGACTGGACCACGTCGGTCAGGAAGGCGAGCTGGTGGTCCTCCAGTTCCGACCGGCGGAGCTCGTCCACGTGGGAAAAGGCTGGGTCGGTTCGGAGGCGCGCCGCGACCGACTCCAACACGTCTTCGACCCGGCTGCGCACGTGCATCCCGATCTCGGCCAAGCCGTACGCCCGGTAGCCGCCGCCAGCCCGCAGCGCACGCACGATGCGTGCGTCAGTCGTCTCTGCTGCGCCTCCGCCCACCGTTGCAGCGGCTTCCGTGGCGGCGGGCAACCAGAGCGTGAACGTCGCGCCCTCCCCCGGCATGCTCGCCAGCGCGAGGTCCCCGCCCATGAGTCGCGCCAGCCGTCGACTGATCGTGAGACCGAGCCCTGACCCTCCTTTGGTGCGCGTCAACCCACTCTCTCCCTGGATGAACGGCTCGAACACGCTCACCTGCTGGTCCGGCGGAATGCCCACCCCGGTGTCCGCGACACGAATGAACGCCCACGGGCCGCCACCCGACAGCGCTCTCGATGCCGGCGTGCGACATCAAGACTCCCCGCGCGCCGATGCAGGTCGCTCAACACAGCATCCCACAGATAGGAGCCGGACAACCACACGGGCGGCGCCACGGTTTGCAGCACGACGAGGCCAGCGTCGGGTCCCGTCCACTCGGCGACCGCCACCGCCCGATTCATCGTGTGCAGGGCTGACGGATCGATGCGCTCCAACATCGCATAGAGACTGGAGATTTCGCTCCAGCGCGTCTGCTTGAACGAGGGCGCGAAGCAATGCTCGGCGGCGATGCCGGCTTCGGCGTGGAATCGGGAGAACACATCGCCGGTGGCCGCTCGCTTCAGCCATGCCGCACCAAGCCCAATCTGTTCACGATCCCACCGGGATCGGTCCTGCTCCTCGAGGAGGAGTAGGCCCCCCATCCCATCGCCTCGCCCGTCCAGCCGAGCCGCGTGCAGGTGCATGAGGGCCACCAACGCAAAGGTCTCGGGGACGGCGCCCGCAGGATGTTCCGCCAGCAGCGTCGCGAGCCGGATCGCCTCGTCGCAGAGCTCGCGACGGATCGCATAATCCGCATGCGTCGAGAGATATCCTTCGTTGAACAGCAGGTAAAGCACCGTACGTACGCTCGGCAACCGCGACGACAGCGCCTGCAGCGGCGGCGTCTCGACGTCGATGGACGTCTCGCGCAGCCGATCCCGCGCGCGCCAGGCGCTTGTACCCGTTCGCCTCGGACGTGAACAGCCGCAGCGCGATTTCCGCGGCGCTGAATCCGCACAGCGTCTTGAGCGCCAGCGCCAGTTGGGATTCCCGGGGGATCGCGTCGTCGCAGCAGACGAAGAGCATCCGCAGCAGGTCCAGGCATATCCATCTTCTCCTTCCCCCAGGGCGCCCGCAAGCGTTTCTGCCGCGGCTAGACCATCCGGGGCGCCGGTGACCGAAGCCCTGTGGACGAACGACGGCACTCGTTCCCTTGGTATCACAGCTTGTTGCCTCGTGCGGAATCGTCACGGGAACTCCGGGACTCGACGTGGCTAGGTGAGGCATTCGGTGGCGCACGGCCGGTCAGCATGAGTGCTCCGGCCTCCACCGCCCTCTTCATCGGAGAATAGACGTTCATGCTCACGAGTCGCCACCTCCCCCCCCGACCGTTGCGTCGATGGGCTCCCTGCTGCTGACTGCACTCACGTTGGTCGGCTGCGCTGATATCCCCGTTGCGCCGAACGCATCGCCTGCTCTAACGACTTCGTCCTCGCAGCTCGCGTCGTCGTCCAGGCTGGGCGACGACAACAACAACGACAACGAGGACCGCGCCGGCGCGGTCTACACGCTGACAAACGCCCTCGCCGGCAACGGCGTCATCGCCTTTCACCGCGCCGCCGACGGCGCGCTGACGCCACTCGGCACCTTCCCGACGGGTGGAAAGGGCGCCGGCGGCACCATCGACCCGCTCGTCTCCCAATACGCCGTCGTGCTGGACGAGGAGCACGACGCCTTGTTCGCCGTCGACGCCGGTAGCAATCAGGTCTCCAGCTTCCGCGTTGCCGAGGACGGATCGTTGACCCGTGCGGGGACGGTGCCTTCGGGCGGTACGCGGCCGAACAGCATTGCCGTGCACGACGGGTTGCTCTACGTCCTCAACACCGGCAGCAACACCGTGAGCGGCTTTCGCATCACCGGCGGCGCGCGGCTCGTTGCGCTGCCGAATACGGCGCGCTCGCTGGCGGCGGGCGCGAACGGGGCCGCGGCAATCCGCCTCACACCGGATGGTGAGCATCTCGTCGTCGCCGAGCGCGTGAGCAACCGGCTCGAGGTATTTCCGGTGCGCCGCGACGGCCGGCTCGGCGATCCTGTCGTGACGGCCAGCAACGGTGGCGCCGCATTCGGATTCGATATCACGCCCCGGAATCAGCCGATCGTGTCGGAGACGCAGGGCTCACTCAGCTCGTACCTCCTCGCAGAGAGCGGTGCGCTCTCACCGATCACCGCGTCGATCAGTACGGGCGGAGCCGCAGCCTGCTGGGTGACGATTACGAGCGACGGCCGATTCGCCTACACGACCAATGCCGGAAGCAACTCCGTCGCGGGCTTTGCAGTCGACGCAGCCGGCCATCTCTCGGCGCTGACGCCTGGCGCGGCGACAGGCAGCGCGGGCGCCGGGGCGACGCCGATCGATCTCGACCACGTTGGCTCACGCTTCCTGTACGCGCTCGAGGCCGGCCGCGGCACGATCGCCGCCTTCGCGATCCATCGCGACGGCACGCTCACCGCACGTCCCGACACGCCAGCCGGCGCACCGGCCAGCGGGCTGCAGGGGATCGCCGCATACTGACCACCCTTGACGAATGCGGGGAGCGACGCACACATCGTCGCTCCCCGCATTCGGTGCACTGGACGGTTTGCCGCTCGGCCGTCCACGCACCGCTCAGGTCCCGCCGTACCACTCGTAGCCCTGGTCGCTCCAGTACCCCCCGGTGCGGTCGGTGAGGAATACGATCTGCGTGAGGTACTTGGTGTTCTTGTAGCCGAGCTTCACCGGTGAGTGCAGACGGGCCGGCGCGCCGTGCGCGGGGACGAGGAGGTGGCCGTCCATGCCGTAGGCCACGAGCGTCTGCGGATGCATCGCGCTCTCCACATCCCAGCACTCGTGATAGCCGGGCCCCGCGATCAGGCGTGCAGGCGTCACTGCGGGATCGCGCTTGGCATCGTCGGCCGGCGCCTCCGGATGCTCCACGTCGAAGGAGCGGAAGTCCACGTAACGTGCGGCCGGATCGGCACCGGCGAGGCGCGCCAGATCCGACACGCGAACGCCGGTCCATTCGGCGACGGCGTTCCAGCCCTCCACACAGAAGTGATCCACGCGTTGAGTGATCCTCGGTAATCGCTGCAGCGCGGCAAGCGTGAGCCGTTGCGGCCGCGCCACGCTCCCGGTGATCTCGAGCGCCCACGGGCCCATCGTGGACGCGTGCCAGATCGGCACCGACGGGGCGACGAAGTACGACGGGAAGCTCTCTCCGGCGTTCACTGCGCCGGCCCGCGCGTGGTCCATGGAGGTATGCCGGAAGAGCCACCGCTCGACGACCTCATTGCGCCGTGCCGCCGTGCGCAGCAGGCCGCGCGCCGCGTCGGGACCGTGCGATCCGCAGGCGGCGAGCAGCGACGCGCCGTACGCGGCAGCCAGTGTCGTCCCGGTCGTGCGCGCGAGCGCGCGGAGAAAATCGCGGCGATCGAGGGCTGCAACCGGCGCCGCCCGCTCCTCGACCGCCCGGTCGACGAGATCGCGCAGGATGAGCCGCGTGCGACGCACGAGGAACGGCGGTCGCGATTCGCTCACGGTGTGTCCTCCGGTGTCACCGCATGCGCCAGGTGACGCCCACGCCAGCTCCGATACCGAGGCAGAAGATGGTAGAATGGGCGACCGTTGCGCTCTTCAGGGGACAGCGATTCGTCGTAGCCACCGGTGGTCATCGAGCGAATTGCGTACGGGTCGACGGCAAAGACCATGAAGACGTGGACCGCCGCGAGCGCGACAACCGTCAGCATCAGCACGAAATGCCACCAGCGCGCCCATACATATCCCCCGAACAGCGCCGTGAGCCATCCCAGCGTGACCGGCTTCCAGATCGCGAGCCCGCTCAGCACGATCAACACCGTCAGGATCGGCAGTATGAAATACGCGCCCTTCTGAAGCGCGTTGTGCTTGCCCTGGAGTGGGTGATCGCGGCGGACGAACAGATAGAACTTGACCATCTCCCAGGCGTCGCGCGGGTCGCCACGGCGCGGCACGAGCTCACGCCATTCGCCGCGCAGGTAGACCCATCCGAGATATACGAGCCCGTTCACGACGAGCACCCACATCATCGCGAAGTGCCACATGCGCCCACCCGCGAGCCAGCCGCCGAAGGTGGCCCAGTGCGGGGCCGGATGGCCCTCGAACGGCCAGAGCGGAAAGGCCGGCTCGCCTTTGCGGTGGAACGAGGGGTAGGCGTTGAAGATCTGCAGGCCCGAGCCAACCATGACGACGATCGCGACCGCGGCGATCCAGTGGGTCACGCGCACGACGGGGTGGTTGCGCGAGTGATGGCGTGCGCCCGGTGCCCGCGCATCGAGCGAAGGTTCTTGTGTCACGGCGATTTCCCCGGCCGCTCGGACAATAGTTGCGCAACCACCCCATCCTCCTCGTCGTAGGCTCCTTCGCCGAAATGCCGGAAGCGCATGCGGCCCGCCTTGTCGGCGATGTAGACGCTCGGCCAGTACTCGTTGTGGAAGGCACGCCAGATCGCATATCCCGGGTCGAGGACGACGGGGTAGGTGACGCCGAGGCGGCGAACGGCGGCGGCGACGTTCTCCGGCACGCGTTCCCGCGCCAGCTCCGGCGTGTGCACGCCGATCACGACGACATCCTGCCCGCGATACTTCGCCGCCAGCGCCTTGATGTGCGGCAAGGCGTTCAGACAATTGTAGCATTCGAAGGTCCACACGTTCACGACGACGACCTTCCCGCGCAGCGCTCCCGCGGTGAGCGTGCCGCCGCTTGCCGGGTTTCCGATGGCGTCGCCGTTGAGCCAGCCCGCACCGCCGGCGAAATCGGGGAGCGGGCCGAAGTCAGGCATGTCGACGGATGCGCGCGCGTCGAGCGCGCGGCGTACTTCCGCCTTCGCGTCAGGCGCGAGCCGCCTCAGGATCGCCTCTTCTGCCCCGGCGGTCTGCACGAGCCCACCCCCCGACAGCAACGTTGCGTCCCATCCGAGGGCGATGACGGCGACCATCACAAGCGTCGTCGCTCCAATGCCCCGATGAATCCATCGGTCGGCTATGCCGACCCGCCGCAACGCCTTCAGCGCGCGGCCCCCGCCAGCGAGCACCACGGCAAGGGCAGTGGCGGCGCCCAAACCGAACAGCGCGAGCAGGGAGGCCGTGCGTGCCGGCGCTGCGCCCGACGCGCCCAGGGCGACGACCAACCCGAGCAGTGGTCCAGCGCACGGCGCCCAGAGCAGGCCGGTTGCCGCCCCGAGCGCGAGCGCTTGGAGCGGCTCACCGCCGGTGGAGTCCTGCGCTCGAGCGCCGGCCAGGCCTCCGGCTCGGCGCTCTAGGTGCGCCCCGAATCGCACGAGCGGCCGAGTGATGATCGTCGCGGCGCGCGTGGACAGCAGCATCAGGCCCGCGATCGCAAGCACTGCGAGGGCCACCCACCGTCCGACGTCGGCGGCATTGGCCACCCAGGCCGCGCCGGCGGTGCCGGCCACGGCGACGCCCACGAATGCAGCGACAAGGCCGCAGAGCATGGGCCCGGTCCATCGGATGAACGGCCGGTTGGCCGACGCGAACACGAAGGGCAGCACCGGCAGGATGCACGGGCTGACGATGGTGAGCACGCCACCGAGATACACGGCAGCGGCTAGGAGTGAGAATGACATAGAGCCTCGAAGATCCGAACGAACGGATGGGCCATGCGGCAAGGCGCGGTCGCCGCCGCGGCCGTGCTGCCCCATCTAGCTACAGCGCCCTCAAGAGTTCCAGGACTCGCCCCGCACCCCCTCGGCGCATGTGTCAGCCGGTCGTCGCGCGCTTGCCGGTGCCGCACGAACCGGACATGTTGGGCTCGGAGGAACACGGTCGCGAGTGGGGGGGTACCGCCGTTCCTGCCATCCCGGCCCCGTCTCGCCGCAACACCGGCGCGAGTAGCCGAGTGTCGATGGGCAGGTCGGTCAACCCGGTGGAATCAGTATGGACAGCCGTACGACGGTCGCACCGAACGTCACGCCGAACGCGGGCCCGCCAGACCCCGACGCGTTCGAGCGGCTGACCATGCCGTATCTCACTGATATCGCCCGCTTCGCCCGATCGCTCACCCGCGACGCCGCGCGCGCCGACGATCTCGTGCAGGAGACCTACCTGAAAGCGCTGCGCGGCTGGCACACGTTTCTCGAGGGATCCGACCCGAAGCGCTGGCTGTTCGCGATCTGCCACAACTCGTTCCTCCGTACGGTGCGTCGCGAGTCGCTTTACGTAGACGCGCCCGACGACGATCCGGAGCTCGACTCGTTGGCGACGGCGGTGGAACACTCGCAGGCGCAACGATCGGGCCTCGCTAAGATCGCCGAGCGGATGGATTTGGGACCGGCCATCGACCGAGCATTGGCCGCGCTGCCCGAGCACTTTCGGGGCGCGGTAGTGCTGGTCGACGTGGAAGGACAGACGTACGAGGAAGCGGCGCTCGTGCTGGGCGTGGTGGTCGGGACGGTGCGCTCCCGCCTGTTCCGGGGCCGCCGGCTGCTGCAGGAGATGCTGTTCGACTATGCGCGCGACGCGGGCTTCGAAACCGCGCGACCGCCGACGACGACGCCGCAAGGGGGCGCGGCGATCGCGCCGGTCGCCCCATCCACGCCCGACACGGGAGCTCGATGACTCGGCCCGGCACTCTCGGCAGCGCTCCACCTGCCCCGATCGACTGCGAGACTGCGGTTCGGCGCCTCTGGGACTTCCTGGACGGGCGGCTCTCGACGATCGCGCGAGAGGAGGTGGAATCGCATCTCGCGACCTGTGCGCTCTGCCCGCCGCACTTCGCCTTCGCACGGACGATGCAAGCGGGGCTCGCCGTGTCGACACCGCCCTCGCTCCTCGACGCAGAAGAGGCCCGGTTGAGAGATCGCGTGCGCAGTGCGCTCCGCCGCGTCGAGTCCGACGGTGGTGGCTCCGAGGAGCGATAGGAATCGCCGGTGGGGGAACTGTGCAGGGGCGCCACGGCTATGACCGAAGGATGTGCGGCGACCGCCGCGAAGCCGTCGCTCACTCTGATCCGTCTTATGCCCCGGACCCCGTCCGACCTCGCACGCCAATCGGAAGCCGCCGCGGGAGCGCAGACTCAGACCGCGGCGGCGGAGCGCGCATGCGGTCTTGCCTGTGCCGAAGCCGCCCGACGGCTGTGGGACTACGTCGACGCGCGGCTCCCCGAGACGCCTGTCGCCGAGTTGGAGGCGCATCTCGCGATCTGTGCCGCGTGTGCAGGGCACGTGGCGTTCGCGCGCGTTATGCGGCGGGCGCTTGCCGCAACATCCGCGCTCGCTTCTCCTGATGAGCGGCACGCCGCCTTGCGCGCGCGAGTGCTGACGGCCATGACCGAAGCGCGGCGGTGACGTCGCGCCGCGTGGACGCGCTCCGAGTCGTCGTGGTTGGCGCGGGCGGCGTGGGCGGATATTTCGGGGGTGCGCTGGCCCACGCCGGCCACGACGTGACCCTGTTCGCCCGGGGTGACCACCTGGGGGATCCGTTGCGACTCGCGGGAGCCGGTGTAGAGCGCGTCGACGATGCGTCGGAGTGAGTCGAACACGGACGCGACGGGTCCATTCGCGGCGGCGGCGGGCGGTCGGGCGGGCGTCTGCGTCAGCATAACGTCCTGAGTAGGGACGATGGCGCGGCCGCGAGGGATCGCGCGGCGGCCGATCGAATCCCGGTGGTCGACCTGAGCTAGTGCAGAGAATACAGATACGCGGCGATGTCCCGCGCCTGGCCATCGGTGACCCCCATATTCGGCATCCCCGTGCCCGGCTCGATCGCTTGCGGCACGGTGATCCAGGTAATCAACCGCTCTGGATCGTTCGGCACCTCCCCGGCAATCAGCCGTCGCTCCGCCCAGTGCTCGAGCGGCGGCCCCACCAAGCCGTCGGCCCCACGAATGCCTGGGATCATGTGACACGACCCGCAGCCGTACGCGGCGATTGCTGCGCGGCCACGCTCCGGGTCGCCGCCCTCCACCGCGCGAGTTGCCGAAGAGCGTGAGGGACGTCCGCATCCGATTGCCAGCGCCACGATCGTGACCGCCACTCGCC
>JALYXJ010000020.1 GCA_030947165.1 Gemmatimonadota bacterium | reverse complement strand
GCGTCGCCCTTCCGGCGGCGCACGGAGTGGAAGGTCGGTCGGACCATCGACGTCTCGGCGCTCCACGACGCGGCCGCCCTGCTCGCTGGCGAGCACTGCTTTCGTGGATTCGCCGTCCGCGGGACGGCGCCCGCCGAAGACGATCATCGCTGCGTCATCCATGACGCCGTGTGGCGGGAGCGCGGTCGCACGAGCGGCCTGGTGTTCGAGATCGAAGCGAACCGGTTTCTCCATCATATGGTCCGCTTCCTCGTCGGGACCATGATGGATGTGGCAACGGGCCGACGGCCGGCGGCCGAGTTGTCGGCGCTGCTGACTGCCTCGAGCAACGACGACGTCTCTCCGCCCGCGCCGGCGCATGGCCTGTTTCTCGACCGGGTCACCTACCCGGATGCACTCTATCTTTCTCAGGAATGAAAATCCTTCTCGCCACGGCTCGTACCGACAACGTCGCCTGGGGGGCGGCGCACGGCATGCTCGACGGTGTGTACACTACCCCAGGCATGCTCTCGGAGGCGGCGAACACCGACGCGCGCGCCCATCTCCAGGAGCTCTGCCGGCTGGTGCACGGCCCCATCTTCGCCGCCGTGCACTCGGTCGACTCGGCCGGCGCCTACCGCGACGGCAAGGAGCTGGCGAGGCTGTCGGACCAGATCGTCGTGCAGGTCCCCCTCGTCGAGGACTCCCTGGGCGCGATGCGGCGCATGCGCGCCGACGGCATCCGCGTGTCGGCCACGCACGTCTTCAATACGGCGCAGGCGCTGCTGGCCGCGCGTACTGGTGTCTCGAGCGTCGTCATCGCCCTCGACCAGCTCGACGCGGCCGGCCACGACGGGATCGGCATCGTTCGCGAGGTCCGCGCCGCCTTCGATAGCTCCGACGCCGAATGCGACGTGATCGCCGTACAGGCATCGTCGCCCACGCAATTCGGCGCCTGCGCCGCGGCCGGCGCCGATGCGGCCGCCGTTACGGAGCAGCTCTGCCGAGCCCTGCTCGTCCACCCACTCACCGACCGTGGCGTCGAGCAGTTTCTTGGCGACGTCGCTCGGTTGCGCCGCGTATGGCCGGTCAACTGATGCGCGCCGGCATGGCAGCCCTGGCGCTCGCTGCGCTCGCGGGGTGTTCCGGAACGCCGCAGGAATCGCGCGCCCAGGTCGCGCGGACGGAAGACGTGGCGCGGATCGCGTCGATTCCCGTCTCGCGCCGCACCGCGATCACCGAGGCGGTCTCGAAAGTGGCGTCGGCGGTCGTCACGGTGCAGACCGAAGTCGTGCAGCGCGTACAGGCCGATCCATTCGAAGCCTTCTTCGGCGGCGGACGATCGGGGACTCAGACGTCGGCGGGGCTCGGCTCCGGCTTCGTCATGCGCGCGGACGGCGTGATCGTCACCAACGCCCACGTCGTGGCGGGCGCGACGACCATCTCGGTCATGTTCCGCGACGGCACCACCTATCCGGCCAGGGTGATCGGCACCGACGAGACCAACGACCTCGCCGTCCTCCAGGTCAAGGCCACCGACCTCCCTGTCGCCCCAGTCGGCGACTCCGACAACCTGCTCGTCGGCGAGTGGGCGATCGCGATCGGCAATCCGTACGGATTCATGCTCGGCAACTCCGAGCCGAGCGTGACCGCCGGCGTCATCAGCGGCATCGGGCGCAACCTCGTGGCGCGCGGCGAGGGTCCCTCGGCCTACTTCGACATGATCCAGACGGACGCGTCGATCAATCCGGGCAATTCGGGCGGGCCGTTGGTGAATGCCGCGGGCGAGGTCGTGGGGGTGAACTCGTCCATCTATTCCACCAACGGGGGAGGCTCGATCGGGCTCGGGTTTGCCATCCCGATCAACCGGGCGCGTCGGGTGGCGGATGATCTCCTCAGCCATGGTCGAGTGCGCCGGCCATGGATCGGCGTGCAGCTCGAGCAGCCGACCACGCAGAACCCGCGAGACCTGATCGCACGCGGCGCGGTCGTCGCGGCTGTGACCCCGGGCTCGCCCGCCCAGCGGGCTGGCATCCGGGCCAGCGACGTGATCGTTCGTTCACGGACGCGAACCATCCGCAACCGCTTCGATTGGGATGCGGCACTGCTCGACCTCCGGGTGGGGGAGCAGGTGCCGCTGGTGGTCCGCCGCGGGGCCGGCGAGGTCCCGATCACGGTCACCATCGCCGACCTGCCGGAGGTGAGCGCCCCGAAGGTGGAGGTCCTGAAGGAGCTGGAAGTCGTCACCGTGACCCCCGCGATCAAGGCCGAGCGGCGGATCCTCTCCCCGCGGGGGGCCCTTATCTACCGGGCGAGCGACCGGATCCAGGGTGAGCTGCTCATCCAGCCGGGCGACGTGATCGTTCAGATCAACCGCACGCCGGTCGCCTCGGCCGAGGACGTGTCGCGCGCGCTCGACTATTATTCGGGACGTGGGCCGATTCGCCTCTTTTTCGAGCGCCAGGGACAGATCTCCTCCACCGACTTCGTGATTCGATGACGGCGCACGACCGATACTCGTCGCCGTTGGCTGAGCGCTACGCCTCCAGGGCCATGCTGGAACTCTGGTCGCCGCAGATGCGGCACGGGCTCTGGCGGCGGCTCTGGCTGGCACTCGCCGAAGCCGAGCAGCAGCTCGGCGTGCCGATCCCCGACGAGGCGATCGCGCAGATGCGGGCGCATCTCGACGACATCGACTTCGAGGCGGTCGCGACCTACGAGCGCCGCTTCCGTCACGACGTGATGGCGCACGTGCACGCCTTCGGCGACGTGGCGCCGGCGGCGCACAAGTTCATTCACCTCGGCGCGACGAGCGCGTTCGTCACCGACAACGCGGACCTCATCCTCATGCGCCGCGGCCTGGTGCTGCTCCGCGGGAAGGTCATCCGGGTGCTCCGCGAGCTCGCGGCGTTTGCGCGCGAGTGGCGCGACGAGCCCACGCTCGGGTACACGCATCTACAGCCCGCGCAGCCCACCACCGTCGGCAAGCGCGCCACGCTGTGGATGCAGGATCTCGTGCTCGACTTCGCCGATCTCGAGCACCGCATCGCGACCCTGCCCTGCCGCGGCGTGAAGGGGACCACGGGCACGCAGGCGAGCTTCCTCGAGATCTTCGAGGGCGATCACGCCAAGGTGCGTGAGCTCGATCGTCTCGTCACGGCGGCGATCGAATTTCCCTCGTCCATTCCGGTGAGCGGGCAGACCTACACCCGCAAGCTCGACGCGCACGTGCTCAACGTCGTGAGCGGCATCGCCGCAAGCGCCGCGAAATTCAGCGCGGACATCCGGATGCTCCAGGCGTTCGGCGAGATCGAGGAGCCGTTCGAGCGCGATCAGATCGGCTCGTCGGCCATGGCGTACAAGCGGAATCCGATGCGCTCGGAGCGCATCG
>JALYXJ010000013.1 GCA_030947165.1 Gemmatimonadota bacterium | reverse complement strand
CTCGTACCCTACGGGCCCAAGTATCGAGATCACTTTCGCACTCGGGATCAGCGACTAGCCTATTGCTTGACAGCTTACAGCCTATGGCGTCTTCTGCACTGGCTTCCGGGCTTATCGCTTAACGCTTCACTCCCAAGAACCAAGAAGAAATGCGTCTCTCCCCTCGCCTCCTCGTCCTCCTGCTCGGAATCGCCGGCACGTACCCCGCCGCCGCGCAGAACTCAGCCCTCTACCGCCCCGCCACCGACCGCCTGATCGACGCCGCCATGCGCGACAGCGCGGCCTGGAACCGGATCGCCGAGCTGACCGATACCTTCGGTCATCGGCTGAGCGGCTCGGACGCCCTCGAGCGCACGATCGACTGGACACTCGAGAAGATGCGGGCGGACGGTCTGGAGAACGTGCGGGGCGAGCCGGTGATGGTGACGCACTGGGTCCGCGGCGACGAATCGGCCGAGCTGGTGACACCGAGGCGCAAGCCGATGGCGATGCTCGGCCTGGGCGGATCCGTCGGCACCCCAACGGCCGGCATCAGCGCCCCGGTAATCGTCGTCACGAGCTTCGACGATCTACAGAAGCACGCCGCGCAGGCACGAGGCAAGATCGTGCTGTTCGACGTGCCGTTCATCGATTACGGGCAGACGGTGCAGTACCGCGGCACCGGCGCGTCGGCTGCGGCCCGCGTCGGCGCCGTGGCGATGCTGCTGCGGTCGGTGGCACCGTTCTCGATGAACACGCCGCACACCGGCGCGCTGCGCTACGACACGACCGTCGCGCGCATCCCGGCCGCGGCGATCACGGTCGAGGACGCGATGCTGCTCCATCGTCTCCAGGATCGCGGGCAGGCCATCAGCGTGCGTCTGGTCATGGGTGCGCGCACGCTGGCCGATGCGCCGTCGCGCAACGTGGTGGCGGAGCTGCGCGGCCGCGAGCTGCCGGACGAAGTCGTCGTGATGGGTGGCCACATCGATTCGTGGGACGTGGGGCAGGGGGCGATGGACGACGCGGGTGGCGTCGTGGCCGCGTGGGAAGCGGTGCGCCTCATGAAGGCGCTCGGCCTGCGCCCGCGCCGCACGATTCGCGTGGTGGGCTGGACGAACGAGGAGAACGGCACGCGCGGCGGCCGCGGTTACCGCGACGCGCACGCCGGTGAGGTGGACAAGCACGTGTTCGCGCTGGAGTCGGACAACGGCGTGTTCCGCCCATTCGGCATCGCCGCTGTCGGCACCGACTCGGCGCTGGCGATGCTGCGCCGCATCGCGCCGCTCCTTGCACGCATCGGCGCCGACTCGGTGATCAAGGGCGGCGGCGAAGCGGACATCGGCCCACTGCTGGCTGCCGGAGTGCCGGGCGCCGGCCTCGAGGTGGACGGGACGCGCTACTTCTGGTACCACCACACGAATGCGGACACGCCGGACAAGCTCGACGCGCGCGACGTGGCGCGGTGTGTGGCGACGATGGCGGTCTATGCGTACGTGCTTGCGGAGATGCCCGAACGCTTACCGCGCAGCGCCGCTGCGCGGTAGCGCGCGTCACGGGTTGACCGTGACCTTGATGACGTCAAGCCGATCGGTCGGCCTGATATCGAACACCCCGTTCGTGAAATCGAGGTGCATCCGGCTCGAGAGCGCCACGTCGCTTCCGATCACGCCGTCGAAGGCGACGAAGGTCCAGCGCCGTTCGGGGGTGATCGGGATGTTGTGGAGCGCGATGGCGTAGTCGCCATCGCTGAGCGTGACCTCGCGCGCCACGAACGTCGTCTGCTCGCGGTCCGGACCGAGTCCGCCCAGTGACATCCGCCGTGCCGCCACCGGCGTGTGCGGCAGCTTTCGGAGCAGGGCCGTCGTCACGTACGTCCCCTCGGCGCCGGTATCGAGGCCGAACAGCACCGGGCGGCCGTCCTTCGTCACCAATCGCACGACCGGATAGCCGACCCAGAAGAGATTGCGCGGAGCGCGCACGTCGCGCCGCGGGCGACGAATGGTGATCGTGCCCTCGCCGGCGTCCAGGGTGATGTCGAGGTGGCGGAGAAGGTCGGTGCCGATCACGCCGGCGATCGGCACCGACTCCATGATGCCATGCGCGACCCGCCGGTCGAGACGCAGCGTACCTGGGGAAACGAGTGCGGCCGTAATGGCTTCCGCCACCACGGGGCCGAGGGACAGGGAATCGATGAATACCGCGCGCGCCGGGATGTGGCCCGCGACGACGCCGAGGGCGAGGGTGTCCGGGGCCGCGAGCTTGACGCCCGCGTCGACCGCCACGGCCGCGGAGAGCAGCGTCATGCTCGCCCCCGTGTCGAGCCAGAACTCCTGCTCGTGGCCATTCACGCGTACCATGACGATGGGCGTGCCGAACGCGCTCCGCCTCATCGGCAGCACAACCGGCTCATTGGGAAGCGTGATCGACGGCGACGGTACCGACTTGAGCGCGCGCGCCCAGCGCTCCACCCCCGCCTGCTGCACGATCGGGTCGACCCCCGCTGTCGCGCTATCGATGTCCTCCGGCAGACGGGCGAGCGCCGGCCAGTCCGACCGCCAAGAGAGCGCCATCGTGAGCCCCACGCGCGAGCGCGTGCGGACGTTGAAGTCGTTGGAGTTCGCGTGCAGCGCGCCGAACACCACGGCCGCGCCGTCGGGGTCGCTCTCCATCAGCGTGCGCAGCGCCACCGCGAAGGTGCGCTCGTCGACGGTGCGCGCGGACTTCTCCGCGTTGGCCACATCGAGCACGGCGACGTCTTCCCAGAAGTCGCGGGACGACGCGTTCCGTGTGCGCAGCGACCACCGGGCCCGGTCGATCGAGACGGTGAACGGCGCCTCCGTGGTGTCCGTGTGCACGCCTTCGGAGGCGCGCCCTTCCACGATCGCCACGGCGTCGTACTCGGGGCCGCCTCGGCCCACCGCGCGACAGGCCGTGGCCAGGAGGGCGACGACGAATGGCGAGAGGCGGAGGAGGGCCAGAAGGCGCATGCGGCGGGGTGGGGAGGACGGTTCGACCAGAGCGTCCCTTCCTCCAATAGACTACCCGGGCTCCGGTTCCGACACCTTTCGTCTTCGGGCCGTCCGCTACGGTGTGTCAGCCGCTCGGGCGAGGGACACTCGGACGAGGAGCGTCCGGCCTGGCGCGGGCTCGTAAAACTTGCCCCCCGTGGCGTTCACGCTCACCGACCCTACGGAGCGCGTGCCGGCGAGGTTTTGCAGCGCTACCATCGGTGCGAGCTCGGCGCCGCCCAGTCGGAGGTGGGTGCTCACCGCGGCCCCGTAAATCGCCCGGCCGGCCGCCTGAGCGCTGTTGGCATCGTCCACGTCCGCGGCGCTCGCGAGGTCGGCCGTGGCCGACAGGGTCGCGTTCCCGGTCCGGTAGGAGACGGCGGCGCGGAGCGACTGTTCCGGTATTCCCGGGATGCGATTGCCGGCGTAGGACGTGGTCCCGACGAGATAGTCCTGGTAGCGGAAATGGGAGTAGGTGTAGGCGGCGTCCACACCAATCGGGCCGGCGTTCGCCTGCAGACCGAGCTCGCCTCCACGCCGCACCGTGCGTCCGGCATTGCGGTAGTACACTCTGCCCGCGCCGTTGGAGATGGCGAACGGCACCAGCTCGTCGCGGACTCGGGACTCGAACAGCGCCAGATCCCACCGCACGCCGACCATGGGCAGCAGCCCCTTGCTCCCCATCTCCACCGAAAGTGTGCGCTGCGGCTGAAGGTCGGGGTTGAAGCCGGCGGAGCCGTCGGGCTTGTTGCCAAGCTCCGTGGTGGTCGGCGTCTCGAAGCTGCTGGAGACGTTGGCGTAGAGCGACGCGAGCGGCGCCGCGCGCCAGACGATCCCCATCGCCGGGCTCAACGCGCGAAGTGTGCGGTCGCCGGAGTCATCGGGGTTCGTGGCGGTAACCAGACGGTCTCGCACCTGGAAGCGCACCGCGTCGGCGCGCACGCCGGCCGACGCGAGCAGTCGCGGCGTCAGTGCCAGCTCGGCGCGCGCGAACGGGCCCACGCTGGAGACCAGCTCGCGCTGATCCTTGCGGAGCGCGCCGCGCAGCGCGGCGCCGTCGGGGCACGTGCGCGATGTCGCCGTCGCGTCCACACAATTCTCCGACTCGAGCCGATCGTCATGCTGCCATTGCACGTCCGCTCCGGCGGCGATCCGAACGCGTGCCCATTCGTCGCTCGCGCGGAGCGACGCGCCACCGCTCGAGCGATCCACGTCGACGGTGGCGAAGGTGAGCGGGTTGGCGAGGGTGCGCACGCCACCGTACACGATTGCGGTGAGAGCGCCCTGCGCGCCGATCGCGTGATCGAGCGTGAGTGCGAGGTCGCCCTGCCGCACGATCTTCCCCGCCTGCTTACGCACAGAGAGCGG
This sequence comes from Gemmatimonadota bacterium, assembly GCA_030947165.1. The sequence continues at coordinate 1,318 of JALYXJ010000013.1, read as the reverse complement.
GTCGGCCATGCGAGGCTCGGAGTCGAGCTGTGCACGCGTGAGCGCGCCAGGGCTCTCCGCGTGCGACACGTCCGACACGCGCGCGGCGAGCGAGATCGAGGTGGCCGAGCCTTCCGCTTGTGCGAGCACGAGGCGCAGCGCGCCCCGCGTGGCGCGCTGGTCGGAGTAGTCCCTGAATCCCCGGCCGTTCACCCGCGTAACCGACGCCGTGTAGCCGATGCGCTCCAGCCTTCCTGCGGCGCCGGTCGCGCTCACCGTCGGCGTGTTGCCACCACCGGCAATGCGCACGTATGGCGCAACCGCCAGCGGCGACGGGGCGCCGGAGCGGACGTCGATCACCCCGCCAGCGGCGTTTCCGTAGAGCGACGACGCGCTCCCCCGCACGACCTCGATCCGGTCGGAGCTCTCGATGTCGAGCGCGTCCACCGGCGTCTGACCGTCGGGCATGGTGATCGGGACGCCATCCTGGAGCACGCGCACGCCGCGCACCCCGAACTGTGTGCGCGCGCCGAATCCGCGGATGCTGACGCGTGGGTCCTGCGCCGGATTCTGGCGATTGGCAATCGCCACACCGGGCACGCCAAAGAGAAGCTCATCGACCGACAGCCGGCGCAGCGCGACAAGCGAATCGGGTCGCACGATCGTGACCGCGTACGGCAGCTCGAGCGGCGCGCGCGGCCCCTCGCGGGTCGCCGTCACGCGTACGGGTGGTAGAGCGGTGCGAGCACGAGCCGAATCCTGTGCGGCCGCCAGGTGAGGACCAACGATCAGAGCAACGACGGCGAGACGACCGGCAGACAAGCGCATGTCTAAAACTATGTGCGTCGCAGAGCGACGATAGGATATGACCGCGATACAACGCCCGTGCCTGATGCTGGCCGACTAAATGACTGAGTACAGAATACGCAGTTGCCCAAGGCCGACTGCCACCGGCTACCCCGGGGATTCGTACAACGGCGTTCTCTGTCCTCAGTCGAATAGTCATCCAGTCGTAGCCTCGGCGTCATTCGGTCATCCAGCCGAAGCGTCACCGTAGTCTGTCCAGCGTCGCCCTCACGCTGTCCAGCCCGCCGTGCAGCCCGCCGCGCTGCACCCACAGCAGCCGCCCGTCGCCGGAGATCAGGTACGTCTCCGGCACGCCGACCGCCTGAAACGTGCGCTGTACCTCGCCGGCCGGATCGTGCGCGACACGGAAGGGCAGCTTCTCCGCCTCGGCGTAGCGCTTCACGCGCGTGCCGTCGCCCTTGTCCACGCTCACCGCCAGCACCGTCAGGCCATGCGGTGCATAAGCTCGGTCGATCGCCGCGAGGTCCTGCAT
>JALYXJ010000011.1 GCA_030947165.1 Gemmatimonadota bacterium | reverse complement strand
GTGCTGAACCGGTTGTACGTGCCCGTGCTGGTCGCTTCGTTCGGCATGTTGACGGCGATGACCTGCACGTCGGACGGCGAGGTGATCTGGCCCGCGCTGCGGCCGTCCGGAACGACGATCGCGACCTTCCAGACGGAATCCGGCACGGCGATGTGGCCGAGGCTGTTCATGAATCCGAAACCGTCGACGCCGGCGCCGGAGCGGTCCTTGGTGAAGATGCCCCCGGAGACGATGTAGATCTCGGTGGTGACGGTCGCGAGGGTGCGCAGGAAGTTCTCGAGGTTGCCCCATGCGCCGGCGTTCGCGAGCTGGTTCTGCGGAAGCATGTTCGTCAGGAAGAACGTCGGCGCGTTGTCGCCGGGCGCATCCGCCCAGTCTGCCGACGGGGACATGTGTCCACGCGACCACACGCCGCCGTTGATCCAGTCGTTGGTGTCGTAGGCCGGGAAGCCGAGGCGGGTGAGCGCGGTGTCCGCCGTGAAGCAGTTGCACCGTGCCGCACTACCGGTGTGGGTGGCGTCGAGGTTCCAGCTGACCCAGTTCGGGCCACCGCGACTCACGTTGTACGACAGGGTGTAGTTCCGTCGCGCGATGATGACGTCGTCACTGGGATCGGCGTCGGTCGGTGTGCCGAGCTCGGTGTTGTGTCCGATGCGTGCATTGGGCGACACCGCTTCGACGTCCGTCACGATCGTCGTCGAGCCGCTCGAGACGCCGTCACTGTTCGCGGTGGCGGTGATCACCGTGGAGCCGGCCGCCTTCGCGGTGATGACGCCGGTGTGCGGGGTGACCGAGAGCACGCTGGCGTTGGACGAGGACCACGTCACGTTGGTATTGTCGACCACATTGCCATTGCTGTCGCTGCTGCCGTTGTTGATGAAGAGCTGCGTCTGGAAGCCGACGGGCAGGGGATCCGTGCGCCCCTGCACGCTGACGTTGCCCGCCGTCACCGTGAGCGTGGCTGTTCCGAACACGTCGTTCGGTGCCGTCGCGGTGATCGTCACGGAACCGACCGTCTTGCCCATGGCGAGTCCCGTCGCGGCGTCGATCGTGGCGACTGCCGGGTTCGAGCTGTTCCAGGCGAACGTGGTGCTCACCGGGATGTTGTTCGCGTCGGTCGCGCTCGCGGTGAACGTCTTCGTCTGGGTGGTCTTGAGCGACCATGTCAATGGCGACACGGTAACCGTGGCCGGAGCGCCCGATACGGTGAGCGTCGTGCTCGATGACGCGGTGCCGTCGGCCGTCGTTGCGGTGACACCGATCGTCGTGGTTCCCGTCGATGACGTGGTGGCAACGCCGCTCGACGGATCGATCGTCGCGACCGCGGTGTTGCTGCTCGTCCAGGCGGACGACGTAATCGCGACGGGCTGTCCCCTCCGCGCCGCCGTGGCCGTGAAGTTGACGGTGGCCCCGTTCAGCACCGTCGGCGACGCCGGCGAGATCGTGACCGTGAGCACGTTCAGCGGTGGCAGCGGCGGCGAGGCCATGTTGCGTGGGCTCGGCGCACCGGTTGCGAAGTCGGCCTTGTTGTCGTTGGAATCCTGCCTGCCGCCGTCCTGACGGAGAGCGGCGGTGGTGTTGCTCAACGTCGGCGTTGGGCCGGCGGTGCCTTCGAAGCAACTGGTTCCCGTTCCGTAACCCACAAAGTCCACGGTGTTGGCGCCGAATGGGCAGCCCAAACCGCTGAGTGCGGCCGTGCTCTGCACGAGAGCAACCTTGCCTGCCGTGGCGCTCATATTGATGCCGCCGGTCGCGTCGGGGGTGGGCAGGTTTGTCGTGCCGCCCGCCCCTGCCGCCTCCTGTACCAGATAGTAGTGGCCCGACTGGAGAGTGCCGGTGAGCGGCGTGACCTGCCAGGTCGTTCCGTTTGAGCTGGCGTACTGGACGCTATAGCCGGTGAGAGCGATGTCGGCGCTGGTTCCGTTATATAGCTCGATGAAGTCGTTCTTGAGCGTCGCTCCACTGTTGCCGCCACCCCCGTAAACCTGACTGATGACGAACCCCGTTGACGGCATGCTCACGACGTCGCGGAGCGCGGCATCCGGAGGTGCCAGGAGGATCTTTTCCACTCCGGCGGTGCAGGCGCCGGCAAGGAGCAGCATGGCAACCCAGAGTCCGGGCCGGCTGCGACCGATCGAGTTCAGAAGCATGATTGGGCGGGAGGGCGAAGGGATACGTATCGGGAGAACAGCGCGGGCGATCCATCGTTCGGCGACAGGTACCCAAGCATGGCAATATAGCTGAGGCAAGGGAGAAGCCAGTCGCAGAATCCGCAGGCACAAGGACGCGCTGTCTCGCGACCACGTACGACCGTTCACACGACCGTTCGCGGCGGAGGGCCGAACCCTTGTTTGCCGCACGTGTCTCTCCGTACCTACAGGCGTTGCGCCCCTGCCACACAAGGCTCCGAGTGGGGGGGGCCAGAGCCGGCAGCGAACAAGGTGGCCTTCGACGAGGCGCGGCGCCATGTCGATTTCGCCCGTCGTCGTTCGACGTGATGGTGAGCCGCCGTTCCAATTCGTATTCTCACCAACCCGAATCAGAGGAATACTGACCGATGCGGTACATGATGCTCATCAAACACACCGAAGACTATCGCGGGAAGACGATCCCGCCTGCCCTCATCGACGCGATGGGCGAGTTCATCGGCGAGTACACGAAGAAGGGAAAGTTCATCGACGGGGCCGGCCTCAAGTCGAGCCATAAGGGGAAGAGAGTCCAACTGCGGGGCGGCAAGCTTCGTGTCACCGACGGGCCGTTCACCGAGAGCAAGGAGCTGGTCGGCGGCTACGCGATCATCGAGGCGGCATCCGACAAGGAAGCACTCGACATCGCGACGCAATTCATGGAGCTGCATCGCGTTCACTGGCCCGAGTTCGAGGGGGAGGGCGAGTTGCGGCCGTTCGAGACGGGAGCGCCGGGGTCCGAGTAGAGGGCCTACCGGGCTGCCATCTGCCGCATGAGGGCGGCCATATCCGGTTTGTTCAGATCCTCCGCCTCAGCGGCGGCGACAACGGCGGCCGCGAGCTCGGTCTCGTTCTCCGGCTGCATCAGGTGCACGCCGTTGACGTCGAGAAAGACGAGCGCAACGAGATAAGCCGTTCGCTTGTTCCCGTCGGTGAACGCGTGTCCTTTCGCGATGTGGATCAAATAGACGGCGGCCAGATCGAAGAGATCCAGGCCGCCATCTTCATCGTACAGAAACGCGTTGATGGGAGCACCGAGGGCGCCGTCGAGATACCCGGGATGGGGGAAGCCCCCCAATCCTCCGTATTCGCGAAGCGCGCCGTCGTGAAGCTCGATCGCCGACTCAGCGCTGATCCACTTCGGTTCGCTGTCTACTTGTCCGCCAGCCACTTCAGAGCTTTGGAGTGCTCCTTCATGATCTTGTTGGCCGACTGAGTCACCGATTCCTTCGACGCCATGTTTCGGTCCTGCGGACGGAACTTCCCGGACTGCGCGTCGCGCTTCCCGGCCTTTGTCTGGTCCTGAGCCGTCGTCGAATCCTTCTTGATGTGCTTCATCAGGGTCTCCATGAGCCGCGATAACATGCTGAGCCTCAACCTAGAGACGGTGGACTTCCACGCAAGACGGATGCTCTCCCGCCATTGGTAGCCTCAGCTACCTCAACGTACGTCTGAATGACGCAGGAAGTTCCGTATTGGCAACGGGTTATCACGCGCCGGCTCGATCACTGTTCGCCGGCGGCATCGTGGCCGTGACCATGACGGTGATGAATGTCCGGAAAGTGCGCATGCGCATGCTCGAGCGCTGCATGCGTGTGCTCATGCGCATGCGGCTCGCCGGTGGGGTCGCTCGACGTGTGCGCGTGCTGATGGTGCGCATCGTGGACATGGCGGTGACTATGCCTCAGCGGCTCGTGCGAGTGAACATGCTCATGGCGCTCGGTGAGGTGTAGCCAGAGCCCGAGCGCCATCAGGGCGGCAGCGGCCAAGAAGAGCGGAGACGCCGGGTCGTGCCAGAAGAGCAGCCCACCTGCGGCGCCGACGAATGGCGCCAGGGAGAAGTACGCCCCCGTTCGGGCTGTCCCGAGTGAGCGCATCGCGAGCACGTACAGCACCAGACTGACACCGTAGCTGAGCAGTCCGAGCGTCATCGCGCCGACAACGCGCGCTGGGCCGGGGAGTGATCCGGCCAGCGCGAGTCCGATCACGAGATTCACCACACCGGCGACTGCGCCCTTCAACGCCGCGATCTGAACCGGGTCACTCGCGGACACCTTCTGTGTCAGGTTGTTGTCGATCGCCCAACCCGCGCAGGCTGCGACGACCAGCAGCGGGCCCGCGGCGCCGCCCCAGGCGAGACGGCCCTGCCAGGACAGCAGGGCGCCCCCCGCGACAATGGCGAACATCCCCAGCGCGATCCGGCGATCGACATTCTCGGCGAACACGATCCACGCAATCAGCGCCGTGAAGACCCCCTCGAGGTTGAGGAGGAGCGAGCTCGCGGATGCGGGTGTGCGAATCAAGCCCGCCATGAGCGCGAGGGGGGCGAGGACGCCGCCGAAGAGGACGGCACCGGCCAACCATGGCAGGTCTCGGCGGGTCAGAGGCGCGTCGGGGATGAAACCTCGCGCTCGTCGCATCACCCAGAGCGTGCCGAGTCCGATGCCCGACCCGAGATACAGCAGGCCAGCCAGCACCTGCGGCGAGGTGCCGACGAGCAGCGCTTTCGCCACCGGGGTGCTGGCCCCGAAGAGCACAGCCGCCAGGAGCGCCTGCGTGACTCCGGCTCGCGGTTGCGACGCGGGCTTGTTGTGGGTGTGGGTCGCGGGCGCGCTCATTCTTCTGGTACCTTCAGCAAGAAGCGTCTCGCTTGCCGCGGGTGGTGACGACCGCCATCATCTTGCGTGCTCATTTGCCGTCGAGCCCTGCCGGGATTCTGGTTCCTCGTCGCCTGTCTCGGTCTACCGGGCCTCCTTGGTGCCCAGCCGCACGAGCAGCGCGGCTGCGCGGCGACAGCCACGACGCTGACGCCGCCTGGCTGGCACACCTCCCCGCGCTCGCCTCAACAGGCGCCACAATCCGGCTTCCGGCTCGTCGCGACCGTGCCCCTGCCCGGTCCGGCGAACCGATTCGACTACCAGAGCTTCGACGCGGCCAGCGGGCGTCTCTACATCAACCACATGAATGCGGGACATCTTCTCGTATTCGACGCGGACAGCGGGAAGGTGATTCACGACGTCGCCGGATTGCCTCGGGCGACGGGGGTGCTGGCGGTCCCCGCGCATCACGAGGTCTATGTCTCCGCAGCCGGTACCCACGCCGTCGTGGTGCTCGACGACCGGACGATGAAGGAGGTGGCACGCGTCGGAGATATCGGCTTTCCCGATGGCATCGCCTTCGACCCGGCCACCGACAAGGTGTTCGTCTCCGATGAATCGGGCGGGGTCGACATCGTCATCGACGCGAAGACGCACCGGAAGCGCTCGTCCATTGCCCTCGGCGGCGAGGCGGGAAACACGCACTATGACTCGGTGTCGCATTGCATGCTCGTCGCGGTGCAGACGCGGAACGAACTGGTGGCCCTCGACCCGGTCTCGGAGCGCGTCGTGGCGCGGTATCCGCTGGCGCGCTTGGACCATCCGCACGGCTTCACGCTCGACCAGGTGGGGCGCCTGGCGTTCATCAGCGGCGAGGGCAATGGCGAGCTGCTGGTGCTCGACATGCGGTCGCTCCAGATCCTCGCACGGCATCAGGTAGGCGCCGACCCCGACGTGCTCGACTGGGACAGCGACTGGCGCCGCCTGTACGTCGCGAGCGAATCAGGGACGATGTCAGCGTTCTGGCTCGATGGTACTTCGCTCCGCCCGATTGGCGAGTACCACGCGCCGCGTCCGCATACGGTCGCGGTCGATCCACGCACGCATCGGGTCTACCTGCCGCTCGAGAACGTCGACGGACACCCCGAGCTTCGTATCCTCGCGCCGCGGTAGAATTCCGCGGGTGCGCCGGCCGCAAGATCAAGAGCGTGGTACTGCTCCAACGATCCAGCGGATCGCTCCATTTGGCTGTCGGATTTCCAGTGGCCCGCCAGGCAGTTCGACCACGCTGGCATCCATCCTTTACTGGTCAGTCCCTCGCTCGGGCCGGCGCGAAACTGCTTGGGGGCTGCGGGGGGAGAACCGCGCTCTGGAGACAGTAGCGTTCACGGGGACGGTATTCGGCGCACCCCCGAGGAAGTGTGCCGGCTCTCCGACGATCTCGAGAAGTAAAGGAACGATGCCCGCGTGGTCGCGGCCGCGTGGCGGGCCATTGGGAATCCCTCAGCCACACGGAACGATCCGCTCGAGGTTGGAGCGGTACCACGCTCTTGATCTTGCGACCGGCGTACTGAGCTAACGGTAGACCGTCCGCACCGGATTGTACTTCACCCCGAGCGTCAAGCGTGCGGTCGTCAGGGTGTAGGCCGGCTTCGCGAACGTGGCGCCCTGGAACTGCTGCGCGGTCATGCGACTCTGCGTCGCCAGCAGCTCGGTGGTCAGTGCCCAGGTCTGCGTGAGCCCGTACTCCGCGCCGACGCCCACGATGCCGCCCCAACCGTGACTGTACATC
>JALYXJ010000009.1 GCA_030947165.1 Gemmatimonadota bacterium | reverse complement strand
TCCGGGAGGAAGAGCAATGCCCAGGGTTCATGGTTTCTCACTTGTCGTCGCCGCCGTGGTGCTGGTCCCCAGCATGGCCCAGGGGCAGATGGACGCATCCCGTACGGTGGCCGGAGGCGGCGTGTCTGTCGCCGGGTGGACGGGGAAGATCGACGAGCGTGAGGCGAAGGCGGGAGCGACGCTCGCCAGCGCCAAGCTCGCAAAGGAAGACGACGGGCTCCACGTCACGACCGGCCCGGCCACGACGTATTGGAATCCCGCCAACAAGGCGTCCGGCATCTATACGGTGAAGGCGACGTTCCGTGAGCCGAAGTTCCAGAGCCTGAACAGTCATCCGCACCCGTACGGCATCATGATCGGCGGCAACGATCTCGGCACCGATCAGCAGAGCTACCTGTACTGCGCCGCCAACGGCAACGGCAGCTTCATCGTGCGCGGCTTCGGACCGGCCCCGTTCCAGTTGAATGGCGGGCGCGGTGAGATGAGCGCCGCGGTGCACAAGGCAGCCGCCGTGGGCGAGCCGGTCACCAACGACGTCGCCGTCTCCGTGAATGGCGACAAGGTCACCTGCGCGATCAACGGCACCGTGGTCGCCAGCTACGACAAATCGGCGCTCGTGACGGCAGGCCGGCTCAAGTCCACCGATGGCGTGTACGGCATCCGATTCGCCCACAACACCGAGGGTGTGGTGAGCGGTCTCATGGTGACGAAGCCGTAGCACTGCGCGCCGGCCCTGAGCCGGCGGTCGATCGGCCGCCGGCTCCGCGCCTGACCTATCTCGCCAGGATTTCCTCGAACAGCGCCAGGCCGCGCGCGTCGCCGCTCTGACCCAGCCAGAACAGCGCCTGGCGGCGGAGATGCGCATCCCTGTTCGTGCGCGCGACCTGCAGCAGTGGCGGGATGCCCTCGCGATTGCGGAGCTGGGAGAGCGCAAACACCGCCGACGACCGGGCGTCGTCTTTCTCACGGTCGTCGTCATCCTCATCGACGGCCGCGAGGTCCTCCCCGTGGCCGTCGAGCTTCGTGGCGGCAAAGCGGCTGAGCCAGAAGGCGGCGTTGTTTCTGGTGCCCTGCGCGCGCGACTCGCTGTCGCGCGCGACGGCGAGAAGGCCCCGCCACACCGATGCGCTGTCGGCCAGAATCGAGGGCATGATCGCCTTGTCGTTCGTCCGCCCCGATGCGGTGGCGGCAAGGTGGAGGAAATACGCCGCCGCATCGCGCGCCGGCACAACACCCAGATCGGTGGCGGGCGCGTCGCCCTGTCGTGCCGGCCCGACGAAGGTGTGCACGTCGCTCACCACGCCGTCGATCAGGCGCAGGCGCACGCGCACGGGCCCCGGCACGCAGTTCACGAAATTGTCGCCGCGCCACATATCCCGCTGCGACATCGACATCGAGCGGCCGAGCCTGATGAAGTTGCGACCGTCGCCGCAGACGCCGGGTCGCGCGGCGAAGTGCAGTTCCACGTCACCCGGCTGGACCGCGCTTATCCGTTGCGCGATCGACTGCCCCTGGCTGGCACAGAGTGGGAGGAGCGATGCGGCGAGCGCGAGGCGGAGCGAGCAGCTGGTCATGATCATCCCCCGGTCAGCGAGTCACGAGATCGGCGATGAGCTTCGTCACCCGCGGGTCGTTCTTCTGCGCGAGCCAGAACAGCGCCTTCTTTCTCATCTCGCGATCGCGGTCGTCGCGGGCGATCGCCCTCAGGGCATCGGTCGCGCCCTCCTCGCTGCGCTGCGAAAGCACGAAGATGATGTGCTCACGGAGCCGCGGCTCGGATGCATCCTTGTAGAGCGAGACGATGTCCGAGAGACGGGCGTGACCCTGGCCGGCCCAGAACACCGCCTTGCGACGCACCTCGATCGGCTGCCGCTCGTCACGCGCCTGCGCCAGCAGCCATCGCGCGCCATCCTCCGAGTCGTTCTGCGACATGGCCATCAGCACGCGATCCTTCAGCCGATCGCTCGGCAGCCGCCCGAATGCACCGCGGAGAAAGGCCAGGTCGGCACTGGTAGCGTTGTCGCCCTGCCCCAGCGCGAAGATGGCGGCCCCGCGCACGGCCTCGGTTTCGTTCGCGTCATCCACGACCGTGCGGACGAGCGCGCGGCCGCGTGCATCGTCGCTCTGGCCGAGCCAGAACACCGCGGCCTTGCGCACGCTCGGCGAGCCGCGGCGTGCCATGTCCATGAGGGCGCTCATCCCGACACCGTCCTCGAGCATCGCGAGCGCGCCGACGGCCGCGCCTTCCACGCCATCGCCCGGCCCCGGATCGTCGGCGTCGGTGCGACTGGCGGTGCCTTCGCGCGCCAGCTCCGTGAGCGGAGCAACGGCGGATGCGTCTCCGACCACGCCGACCCAGTTCACGGCGCGGCGTCGCGTCTCTCGCGGCAGCGACGTGGCTCGCGCCAGCCGCAGCAGGTCGGGCACGATGACGGCGCTGTCGGCGATGGCCGCGGCGAGCAATGGATTGTTGCGCCTCGAGCCATCGAGAGTGGGGGCGAGCGCGATAAGGTAGCCCGCGGCGTCGCGCGCCGGCACGACCCCGAGGTCGAGCGAGACGCCCGGGTCGGCCTTCCAGACACCGCCCACGCGAGCCCGAACAGCCGTCACCTCATGGCCACGCACGGTGAGCGCGACGCGCGCCGGCCCGTGCACGCACTGCACACCCGACCACCGGCCATATGATTCCATCGACGAGTAGATGTTCAGGGCCTGCCCGACTGCCACCACGTCCTTGCCGTCGCCGCATGCCTTCGGGCGAGTCGCGTAGGTCATGCGCACCTCGCCGTCCGGTGCAGCGGCGATGCGCGAGGCGAGTGAGCTTTGCGCAGCGAGCGCGCACGGCAGCGCGAGCGCGAGAATCGCGAGAGTCTTCGTCATGGGCGTCACCCGCCGTTGATGATGTCGAGGAGGAGCTGCTTCACGCGCGGATCGTGGCTCTGGCCAAGCCAGAAGATCGCCTTCTTGCGCATCTCGGGATCGGGATCGTGCTTCGCGATCTCGATCAGGCGATCCATCGCCGCGGTGTCGTGCCGGTCCGAGAGCACCCAGATGAGCTGCCCCTTGAGCTCGCGATCACTCAGCTTGCCATACAGCGCGACCAGCTCGCTCGTCGCCACGCGGATCTGTCCCGCGCTGAAGATCGCCTGCTTGCGCGTCTCCACGGTGTACTTCGGATCGGCCGCCACCTCCATCAGCCAGCGATCGTTCCCTTCCCCCTGCATCTGCGACAGCGAGAAGAGGATCTTCTGCGCGACGGTCTCATCGCGCTCGCCCTTGGCGCTGGCAAGCCGCGTGAACAGACCGCGCAGGAAGCTCGCATTCGCCGCCGACCGATTCTGGCCGATCCAGAAGACGGCCTTCTCGCGCAGGCTCGGCGGGGCCTGATCGTCCTGGGCGACAGCGCGCACGGCGGCTTCGCCCCGCTCGGTGCGCTGCTGCATGAGGGCGAAGACGGCCTCCTCGCGCAACTCTTCCGACGTACTGCTGGAGGTGAGCAGCTTTTCCAACGCCTGTGCGGCGCGGTCCGAGTTCACCTGGCCGAGCCAGAACACGCCTTTCTTGCGCACGCCGGCGCTCGGGTCGTTGCGCACGACGTCGAGCAGGATGTCCTCGGTATCCGGCGTCCGCTTCTGTGAGACGAGGAAGACGGCCTTGGCGCGGAGCGACGCCGAGCAGGCGTCGCGCTTCGCGAGCACCTGACGCAGGATCGGCATCGCCTGCTCGGCGTTCATCTGAAGGAGCGAGTTGAGCGCCGCAATCCGCAGGTCGTCGTCGTTGTCCTCGTCGGCGTCGTCACCGCCGCGCCTGGTGCACGGCTTTGCCTGCGCCGCGGCCTGCGTGGCAATGGACGCCGCCGCATCGCCGTCACCGAGTCGCGCGAGGGCGCCGCGCACGCGCACCGCCAGCGCATCGGCGTCGCCGCGGGTGGACGCCTTGGGAAAGCGCGTGCGCTGCGCGTCGAGCGCGACGAGGGCCGAGCGCAGATCGCTCTTCTCGCCGAGGCTGTAGCGGGCGTACGCTTCCCAGTAGAGGGCGTCGGCGGCATACGCGGAATCCGGATAGCGCTCCACGATGCGGGCGAAGGTCTGGGCGGCGCTTCGATAGTCGCCGCGATTCAACTGCTCGCGCGCCGCACGATAGAGGGAGTCGGCCGGGTCGTCGATGCGCCATGCGACCGGCGGATCGGTGGTGAAGCCCGTGGGCGCGGAGAAGCGCTCGGCCACACCCCCCGACACGAACAGGCTCGCGGGCATGCGCACACTCGCCATCGTGGAGACGGCGATCGCGGCGGCGGTGACAAGGAGTTTGATCGTCATTGGCGTGGGGTCGTGGAGCGACCGGCATTGGCCGAAGCTCGTGAATGCGTCATGAAGTGGTGGTGCCGGCGGGAACCGCCGAGCGCAGGCGCGGCAGCAGATCGCGGTCGCGCATCGCGCGTTCGATCAGCTCGCGTTCCCCAGCCTGGAGCGGCGTCCCGGAGAGCTGAACGATCTGTGCGAGCACGAGCTCCAGATCGGCCAGGAGCGCCCGGAGCTGCGGGTCGCGCGATGCGGGCGAATCGAGCAGCAGGCGCGTGCTCGAGAGCACGTCGCGCGCCCAGCGCGCCGCCTGCAGCATCGATTCCTGGTCGTGCGCACCCGGCACTTCGTCGGCGCGACGATACGAGGTGAGCAGCGCTTCGGCCTGCGCCAGGGTCTGGATCGCCGCGGCGTGGTAGAGGGTCTGTGCCGTTGCGCCGAGCGGCGCGCGTGCGGTCGACGGCGCCTCCGACGACTGGCGTGGTAGGTTCGCACGCTCCGGCTCGCGCGCGGCGAGCTGCGGCGGCCGCGACGCCGGCACGCGGTCGATGGTCGCCGGCGCGGTCGGTGGAACCACGCTGTCCTGGGTCGGCTGCGTCGTCGCGTGCGAGCTCGCGACGGCTGCCGAACGCGTGGGAACGACGGCGGCGGTTCGCGACGACGCCAGACGCGACTCGATGCCGCGATCGAGCGCGACACCGATGAGCAGCCCCGCCGCCAACACGGCGCTCCATCGCCACGGCGCCGCGCGGAAGCCGCGCCGAGGCTCGGTCATCACGACGCGCTCCGCCTGCCAGGCGGGGACAATCGTCGCCCACATCGCGTCGCGCGGCACGGCGCCGTCGGGACGGTGATAGTGCTCGGCGGCCAGCGCGCGCAGGCGCTCGTCGATCGACTCCTGGTTCCAGTCTGGTGTGTCGGTCATTGAATCCAGTCTCCTGCGAAATCCGCGAGCGAGACGCGGAGCTTTGCCTTGGCGCGCGAGAGTTGGGCCTTCGACGTCCCGGAGGTGATCCCGAGCGCGGTCCCGATCTCCTCGTGCGTGAACCCTTCCACGTCGTGCATCAGAAACACCACCCGACAGCCCTCCGGTAGATCGTCGATCGCCTTCGTCAGCCGATCCTTCAGATCCGGCTCGGCGTGGCGAATCGGACTGGCCACCATGGCCGCCTCGTCGAGTACCGCCTCCCGTGCATCGAACCGTTTCACCTTGCGCAGGCCATTCAACACCACGGACATCGCGATCGTGTGCAGCCAGGAGCCGAACGCCGCCTCGCCCCGGTACTCGCCCAGCCGACTGAAGGCACGGATGAAGACGTCCTGCGTGAAGTCCTGGGCGAGGTCGTGCCGCCCACTGAGCCGATAGGCGAGCCAATAGACGCGGTCCACGTGCGCGTCGTACAGCGCGCGCCCTGCGGACTCGTCGCCCAGACGAGCGCGTGCCGTCAGCTCCCGTTCGTCCACCTACTGACCGTCCATCCGTCGTCCTGGTCCCGGGTGTGTTTCCGTGGCGCCCTCAAGACACGATGAGGCTGGAAAGGGTTGCATGCAAA
>JALYXJ010000504.1 GCA_030947165.1 Gemmatimonadota bacterium | reverse complement strand
TCGCCGCCCTGCCCGAAGGACGACCCGGACATCACCACAACGCCCTGCTCCTCGAGCAGCCGTTCGGCGAACTCGGCCGACGCGACGCCGTCGGGCAGCTTGATCCAGAGGTACATGGTGGCGCGGGGCACGTCGCACTCGAAGCCGGCCCGCCGGAACGAGACCACGGCGGCGTCGCGACGCTCGCGGAAGACCGCGACGTTCCTCGGCACGAACTCCGCCCAGCTCTGCAGCGCCGAGACTCCGGCCGCCTGGATGGCCATGAACTGGCCCGTGTCGACGAACGACTTCACCTTGGCGAGCGTGCTCGCGACCTCGGGACGCGAGACGGCCCAGCCGCAGCGCCAGCCCGTCATGTTGTACGTCTTGGACAGCGAGTGGAACTCGATCGCCACCTCGCGCGCGCCTTCGATCTCGAAGATGCTCGGCGGCACGTAGCCGTCGAACGCCAATTCGCTATACGCATTATCGTACACCAACAAAATGTCGCGCTCGCGACACGTGCGCACGACGCGCTCGAGATAATCGACCGGCGCGACGGCGGCGGTGGGATTGTTCGGATAGTTGAGGTAGAGGATGCGGGCGCGCCGGAGCACGGCGTCCGGAATCTCGTCGAGCTCGACGAGGAAGTCGGTGCGCGGACGGAGCGCGTAGCGATACGGCTCACCACTCCCGAGCAGCGTACCGCCCTGATACGAGTTGTAGCCCGGCTCGGGAATGATGCCCACGGCGCCGGGCTCGAGATACGCGAGCGCCAGGTGAGAGATCCCTTCCTTGGAGCCGATGAGGGGCACGACCTCGGTCATGGGGTCGAAGCGCACGCCGAATCGCGTCTGCATCCACGCGCTCACCGCTTCGCGATACGGCACGTAGCCGAGCCCGAAGCCGTAGCGGCTGAGGTGCGGCTCGTAGACCGCCTCCTTCATGCGCGCCAACGCCGACGCGGGCGGCGCGAGATCCGCGTCGCCGGCTCCGAGATCGATCACGTCCACCCCCCGCTCGAGCAGCTGCCGCTTCTTCTGCGGGATCTTCGCGAGTGGATATTCCGGGAGCGTGGCGAAGCGAGAGGCGAACGGCGGCACTAGGCGTCGCGGGTGACAGGGTTGCTGACTCGGCTCACGCCGGCGATCTCCACTTCTACCACATCGCCGGGGGCAAGGGTCCCGACCCCCTCTGGCGTGCCGGTGAGGACGAGGTCGCCAGGCTCGAGCGTCATCACTCCCGAGATGTAGGACAGCAGGGCCGGAATGTCGAACACCATGTCCGTCCCCTTTCCTCGCTGACGCACCTCGCCATTCACCTTGGTCGTCACACTGAGCGACGCCAGATCGCTGGGCGCGTCCGCCATCTCCCCGACGGCGCAGAAGGTGTCGAAGCCCTTCGCGCGCGTCCATTGGGAGTCCGACTTCTGCAGATCGCGGGCAGTCACGTCGTTAGCGGCGACGATCCCGCCCACCGCCTTTCGTGCCTCGGCCGCGCTCGCCTTCCGCAACCGGGTCGACACGACAACACCGATCTCCCCTTCGTACTCGATCTGATTGGACACCTTTGGGAGACGGATGGATTCCCCGGTGCCGATCAGGCTCGACGGTGGCTTGAGGAACAGCAACGGCTCCTTGGGCACGTCGTTGCCGAGCTCTTTGGCATGGGCGGAGTAGTTGCGCCCGACACAGATGATCTTGGAGGGGGTCAGTTTGGGCATGCATCCAAGCTAATTGCAGGCCCCTCGGGGGCGCGAATTGGGCCGCCATCTCGAACAACACCGCAGTGGGCCTTGGGCAACAGCCAGCAAGAACGCTACGACGCAACGACCGACGCCGTGCACGTCGTTGCGGTCTGGCTTGGCTCTTCCTCACCGCCCATCGCGGTGTTGTTCCCGATCCCTACCTGACGGCGGCGCCTTCGAGCGCAGCATAAAACTCCCGCACTCTCTCCGCGATGTCCGCCCACCGTCCGATCACTCGCCGAGCCGGGGGCAGGGCCTCGAGCAGCCCTCGACCGTACCGCTTGGTCACGATCCTCGGGTCGCCGATCACCACGACGCCCCGATCGGTGCTCGTGCGGATCAGTCGCCCGAACCCCTGCTTGAGCCGGAGGGATGCGTTGGGGAGCATGTACTCCACGAACGCATCGCCGCCGCGCGCAACGATTGCCTCACACTGCGCGGCCGTGACCGGCTCTGTGGGGACCCTGAATGGCAGCTTCGCGATCACGAGCCCGCGCAACGCGTCGCCGGGCACGTCGACCCCCTCCCAGAACGACGCCGTCCCGAGGAGGATCGCCTGCCCCGAGGCACGAAAGCGCTTGAGCAGCTCGTCGCGGCTCTCGTCACCGTGCACGAGCAGCGGCCACCGCCGATCCGCACCACGCGCCCGCAGCTCCGATGCGAGCTGGCGCACCTCCCGGTGGCTCGTGAACAGCACGAACAGCCCTCCGTCGGACGACTCGGCCAGATCGAGCACGATGCGGGTGATCGCATTCCGATGACCATCCGCGTCCACGTTCGGCGCGGGGGTGTCGCTCGGGATCACGAGCAGAGACTGCGTCGCGTACGCGAATGGCGACGGGAACACCGCCGTCGTCGGATGGAGCTCGGGATCATCCAGGCCGAGCCGCGCGGCCAGAAAATCGAAGCCGCGCGCGTCTCCCGCCGTCGTGCCGTCCGACGCCGTGAGCGTCGCGCTGGTGACGATCACGCTGTCGAGACGCTTGAACAGGTCCTCGCGAAGAATCGGTGCGAGATCGAGCGGCACCGACGACACCGCGACCGAGCGCTCGCGCCCCCGCACCTCCACCCATCGCACGCTGTCGTCACCCTCGGGAGGCGACAGCGCGCGACGCAGCCCGTCGCCGGCGGTCTGGAGCCGGCGCGCCACCGACCGCATCTCGTTCATCACGGGGGCGAGCGCTTCATCGAGCTTCTCGCTGCCTTCGATGCGCTCGCGAACCAGTCGCAGCCCCTCGTGCAGCAGCTCGATCTCCCCGACCGTATCCTCGAGCGCGAGGGAGAGGCCGGCCTTCCAGATCGGATGCGACGCGAAGCTTGCCGTGAGGCGCACGACCGGTTGCCCCGCCTCCTCGATGAACGTGTCGAGAAGATCGAACAGGAATTCGCTCTTCGCTCGCAGCGCGTTCACCGACGGCTCGAGCTTCGCCTCGAGCAGATCCAGGCTCGCGGTGCTGAGCAGGTCCGAGCTCGCCGAGAGCCGCGTGGCCAGCACCGGCAGCAAGCCCTTGCCCCGGCGGCCGAGCCGATTGACGAGCCGCTGGAGTCCGCGGCGTGTCACCGTGGTCCCGAGATGCGTCGACGCAGCGTCCTCGAGGTGATGGCCTTCGTCCACCACCAACCGGCCATAGGCGGGAAGCACCGCAGCGTCCGCCCAGTTCTGCGCCGCCCGGCGCACGGCGAGATCCGACAGGAGCAGGTGGTGATTCACGACGATCACGTCCGCCTGCGCCGCCGCGCGGCGCGCCTTGAATACGAAGCACGAGTCGAAGTGCGAGCACTTCATGCGCGTGCAGATGTCGCCCTCGGCCGAGACTTCGTCCCAGACCTCGGGGCGGGGCGGTACGGGCAGGTCCGCGAGCGAGCCATCGCTGGTTCGCTCCGCCCACGCCGCGATCGTCGCGAGCTCGGCTGCGGTGCCCTGCTCGAACAACTGCGCGGCGCCCCCCGATGCCTGCTCGAGGCGCAACTTGCAGACGTAGTTGCGCCATCCCTTGAGTAGCGCATATCGGACCTTCTGGTCGCCCAGCGCCCGCTCAAGAAATGGGAGATCCTTGCCGACGAGCTGCTCCTGGAGATTGATCGTGTTCGTGGAGACGATCGTGCGCTCGCCATTGGCGGCCGCCCACCGCAGCGCCGGTACGAGATAACCGAGCGACTTGCCGACCCCGGTCCCCGCCTCGAGCAGCCCGACGCCCCCGTCGTTGTAGACGCGCGCGATGGCCGCTGCCATGGCGCGCTGACTCGCGCGATCCTCGTATCCGGCGTGCTGCTGCGCGATCGGCCCATCGGGACCGAGGTCGTGCGCCATCCGCGCCGGATCGAGGCGGATGCGCTCGTCCACCTTCGGCACCTCGACCACGACGTAGAGCGACGCGGCATCGTTGTCGATGATCCCGAAGCCGATGCCGTCGTCGTGCATCCGCGCCGCGACGTCGTAGTCCGCGCCCGAGGGCTCGAGCAGTCCGGATGGATGATTGTGCAGCAGCATCTCGCCGCGCCGCGCAAACCCGGGGAGCGCCAACACGCTCTCGACGTTGCCTCGCGCCACCACGCGGGCTGTCTGGACCATGCCATCCTCGTCGAGCGTGCTGACGAAGCACACCTCACGCCCACCTGCCAGCCGGATGGCGGCCCGCATGGCGGTCGAGGCCGGCTTGGCTAGGCGAGAGGTGGAGGGCGGTTTGGGGGCAGGACGGGGGGACATGGCCCCTGAAGATAACCCGAAAGGGACAGAGAGTAAGACAGTCAAGCGGTCAGGCGGTGACCGCCAGACCGCCAGACCGCCAGACCGCCAGACCGCCAGACCGCCAGACCGCCGGACCGCCAGACCGCCAGACCGCCAGACCGCCTCACCGCGTCCCTACGTCTTCAACGGCTTCTTCTTCGCTGCCGGGAACAGCACGTTGTTCAGGATCAGCCGATAACCCGGACTGCTCCTGTGCAGCGAGAGGTCCGTCGGCGGATTGCCGATCGCGTGCTGAGGATCTTCCGGGTCGTGCCCGCCCAGATATGTCCAGGTCCCCTTGCCGTAGTCACCATGGATGTATTTCACCCACGGCGCCCCCTCCTCGGTCGCGAGCACGATGTCGGCGCTCTTGAGCGTCGCCTTGGTGAACGACGTCGTGACGCCGTAGAAGTCGTTCAGCACCGCGCGGTGGTTCTGCACGAGCATGCTCGGCACGGGATCGAATTTCGCCGAGAAGTTGAACAGGGTGAAGGTGCCGAGGGGTTGGCGACGACCCGGCACGTTCACCTGATGTCCATCGATGTCGCTCATCGAGTTCACGAACGGTGACCGCTCCAGATGGGCGTCCTTGAACGCGAGCGAGCGCTTCCACTGCATGCGCGCGTCGGCGTCAGGGTCGATGGGTGTGCCGTCGGCGAACTCGCCCGCGATGTCCACGTCGTGACCGGCGATCGCCAGCTCGAGCGTCTCCGTCGCCCCGCACATCGCGAACAGGAATCCGCCGCGCTCGACGAACTGCCTGATCCGCTCGGCGACGTCCTTCTTGAG
>JALYXJ010000503.1 GCA_030947165.1 Gemmatimonadota bacterium | reverse complement strand
TCCCGAAGGATGGGGGATTTTGAGTCCCCTGCGTCTACCGATTCCGCCACCCGGGCAGGGAGGACCCCCAAATGTAGCGGCCGAAACATATGGGCTCAACATGTCGCCGGGGCCGGTCCAACGCCCTATGGCCGGTTGAGGCCCCGCAACGAGTCCGGGCGCTGGCGCCGCAACGCGTCCATCCGCTTGCGCACTTCCTCCTGCAGCGCCGCGTACTTCGCGCGCTGGATCGGCGTCATGAACGCCGAGAACTCCCTCTGCTCCTGCGCCTGGAGCTCGATGCGCTCGCGTTGGAGCTGGATCAGCCGATCGAGCGCGCGCGATACGAGCTCCTGATCGGCCTTTTCATCGGCGGCCAGGATCTCCTGCCGCAGCGTCAGCCGCTGCGCACGTTCGTCCATGTTCAGCGCGCGCCGGCGGCCGTCGTAGCGCTGGCTCGTCTCCTCGAGCCGCGTCATCTGCTCGTCGGTGAAGCCGATCCGCTGTTTCGCGATCCGCCACAATCCCTGCCGGAGCTGCTGCTCGAGTCGCTGGCGGCGCACGGTCTGCTGGTCGCCGATGATCCCGCGAACGATCGGCCGGTTCTGGGCCTGCGCCGCATCGCTCGCGAGCGTGGTCATCGCCGACAGGGCGAGTATGAGGAGCCCGATCCGGTGCCTCACTCGCTAGTCCTCTTCGGAGAGATCGGCGACACGGGCACCGCATTCTCCACGTCCACGGAGGGCACCGCATCGATCGATTCGATGTCCTTGAGCAGAGTCTGAAGCTCGCGCTCACTCAGATCGCTCGCGGCGCCGTTCGTCATGGCGAGCTCGCGCGCGGCCGCGGGCACGGCGCGAGGCGCACGTTCGGCCGATTGCGCCGCTGGAACCGGCGGCGGTGGAGAAGCTCCAGGGGCGACAGGCGCCTCCGAATGCGTGGATGCCGCCACCGACTGTACGGCAACCGGGCCGCGGCCGCCGATCTGGCGGACGACCGCCACCGACCCGCCTCCGACGACGATGGCGGCAATGGCCGCAGCCGCCCGCCAGCCACCCCACGAGCGGCGCACGGGCGCTCGATACGTGGGGATCGCAGCCGAGATACGGGCCGGATCGACGCGCGGCGCTCGCGCCATCGACGCGCGCAGGCCGCGGAGCAGCGCGAGCTCCGCCGCGCAGTCCGCGCACGAGCTGACATGGGCCTCGAGCTCACGCCGTGCCGCCGGCGACAGCCGGCCGTGCACCAGGTCGGGCAGCAGGTCGCGCAGCGCCCCATTCGGACAATCAGTCATTCCAGAAACTCCTTGATGGCGCGCATCGCGTTGTGATAGTGCACTCGTGCCGCGCCTTCCGTCGAGCCGACCGCATCGGCGATCTCCTTGTACGACAACCCTTCGCTGACTCGCAAGGTGAACACTTCCTTCTGCGTCGGCGTCAGTCGCTCTACCGCCTCTCGCATTCGCTGCTGCGTCTCGTCGGCCACCACGCTGTCGAGCGGGTCGAACTCCGTGGTCACGTCGCTGTCCTGCACCTGTACCTGCTCGCCCCGCCGCCGCTCCGAGCGCCGCCGATCGAGCAGCAGGCGCCGCGCAATGGTGAACAGCCAGGTCCGAAGCGAGCTCTCACCCCGGAAGCTGTCGAGCGAGGCGAAGGCCCGGACGAAGGTGTCCTGGACGATCTCCTCCACGTCGCCCCGCGCCCCAACGCTCGCCGCAAAGCGGGCCAGGGCGCCAGCGTGCCGTTCGACGAGGAGCGTCGCGGCCCGCTGATCCCCCGCCATCCACCGTGCAATGAGGTCGAGGTCGGTTTGCGCATCGGCCTGCCCGTGGGCATTGATGGCGACGTCTGTCATTCAGTCCGCGAGTGGGACGCGCTGGGGCGACAAATGTTAAGGCGGTGTCGGCGTCCGGCGACCGCGCGTAAGATACCAGTCCGCCGCGTACAGTCGTACCCGCACTGCCCATCTGACGTGCCCTCTCCACCGCTCCGAATTGCCCACCGCGGGATGCCCCATCTCGCGCGCGAGAACACCCTGCCCTCGTTCTCGCTCGCGCTGGACGCCGGCGCGGACGGGCTCGAGCTCGACGTGCATGCCACGAGCGACGGCGTCGTCGTGATCCACCACGATCCCGTCCTGGCCGACGGCACCGTGATCGCCGAGACGGCGTTCGGCGAGCTGCGGCGTCACGAGGCCGCGCCCGGGGTGGCCATCCCGACGCTGGCGGAGCTCTGCGAGCTGGTGGCGGGTCGTGCCGAGCTGTGCGTCGAAGTCAAAGGCAAGGGGATCGAGCAGCTCGTGCTCGATGTGCTGTCCGATTACGACGGCGCGCTCGCCATTCACAGCTTCGACCACGCGCTGATCCAGCGTATTCGGTCGCTGGACTCGGGCGTGCGCCTCGGCATCCTGTTCGAGGATGCCGTGTCGGAGGTCGCGCAGCAGATGGAGACCGCGGGCGCCACCGACGTGTGGCCGCAGTGGAAGCTCGTGGAGCCCGCGCTGGTAGCCGCCGTGCACGCCGCCGGAGGCCGCGTGATTCCATGGACGGTGAATGACACCGACCACGCGCAGGCCCTCGCCGCGATCGGCGTCGACGCCCTCTGCGGTGACGACGTGAAGCTCCTCATGACGGAATGACCAGTGGCACCGGCGGCTCGCGCGGACTAGCTTCCCGCCGCGTTTCCTCTCCCCTTCGTCACCTTCCTCGGAGGACCGTTCGCACGATGCGTCATTCCGCCCTCGCGCTCGCCGCGGGACTCGTCGCCTCGGCCGGCCGGCTCAGTGCCGCGC